>NZ_JACSJX010000012.1:0-898 GCF_018617345.1 Exiguobacterium sp. s131
TGGTGCGGTCGAGAGGACTTGAACCTCCACGGTGTTAACCACCACTAGGCCCTCAACCTAGCGCGTCTACCGATTCCGCCACGACCGCATATTAAGATGGAGCGGAAGACGGGATTCGAACCCGCGACCCCGACCTTGGCAAGGTCGTATTCTACCACTGAACTACTTCCGCATAAGTATTTAGAGATGCGGGTGAAGGGACTCGAACCCCCACGTCAAAGACACTAGATCCTAAGTCTAGCGCGTCTACCAATTCCGCCACACCCGCATGTGAAATTACGTATTGAATAAAAAATAATGAGAAATGGTGAGCCATGCAGGGCTCGAACCTGCGACCCTCTGATTAAAAGTCAGATGCTCTACCAACTGAGCTAATGGCTCATTAAATTTTAATGGGGCGGCTGAAGGGAATTGAACCCTCGAATGCCGGAATCACAATCCGGTGCGTTAACCACTTCGCCACAACCGCCATGAAAAAATGGTGCCGGCGAAAGGATTCGAACCCTCGACCCTCTGATTACAAGTCAGATGCTCTACCAACTGAGCTACACCGGCGTGTTATATGGTGGCTTTGGACGGAATCGAACCGCCGACACAAGGATTTTCAGTCCTTTGCTCTACCAACTGAGCTACAAAGCCATACGTATTGAATTAAAAATGGCGGTCTCGACGGGATTCGAACCCGCGATCTTCTGCGTGACAGGCAGACATGTTAACCCCTACACCACGAGACCGTTTTAAGTCATATCGACTTTACCTATTTTAAAGGTCATTCTATGTAAAGTCAATAACTTTTTTAAAAAAATAAAGCCTGGCAACGTCCTATCCTCACAGGGGGAGATCCCCCAACTACTTTCGGCGCTGAGACGCTTAACTTCCGTGTTCGGCATGGGAACGG
>NZ_JACSJX010000013.1:0-770 GCF_018617345.1 Exiguobacterium sp. s131
CGTTCCCATGCCGAACACGGAAGTTAAGCGTCTCAGCGCCGAAAGTAGTTGGGGGATCTCCCCCTGTGAGGATAGGACGTTGCCAGGCTACATATTGGAGGATTAGCTCAGCTGGGAGAGCACCTGCCTTACAAGCAGGGGGTCGGCGGTTCGATCCCGTCATCCTCCACCATTTACACCTGCCGGTGTAGCTCAGTTGGTAGAGCATCTGACTTGTAATCAGAGGGTCGAGGGTTCGAATCCTTTCGCCGGCACCATTTGATCTTTTTAAAAAGTCTACCGCTAGAAATTATACCTTGCCGGGGTGGCGGAATTGGTAGACGCACAGGACTTAAAATCCTGCGAGGGTTTCCTCGTGCCGGTTCAAGTCCGGCCCTCGGTACCATTAATATTTTCCCATGATGATTATTCGTCTCGCACCCTTAGCTCAGCTGGATAGAGCGTTAGACTACGAATCTAAAGGCCGGGAGTTCGAATCTCTCAGGGTGCACCATTTTTAGACGGGAAGTAGCTCAGCTTGGTAGAGCACTTGGTTTGGGACCAAGGGGTCGCAGGTTCGAATCCTGTCTTCCCGACCATCATCACTTATATGGGGCCTTAGCTCAGCTGGGAGAGCGCCTGCCTTGCACGCAGGAGGTCAGCGGTTCGATCCCGCTAGGCTCCACCATTTTTATTTTTTTACAGACGAACTTTGAAAACTGAACGATGAGGCAAAAATAAGTTTTACAATTTTTGAATGAAGCGCAAGCTTCGTCAATTTAAGAGCTATA
>NZ_JACSJX010000014.1:0-433 GCF_018617345.1 Exiguobacterium sp. s131
CGTCGCGTCCTTCATCGGCTCCTAGTGCCAAGGCATCCACCGTACGCCCTTTCTACCTTGATCTAGCGTCTAAGACACACGGTCCATTACGGACCATATGTGAAATTGGTTTTTGATGTCTTGATGAATCTTCAGTTTTCAAGGAACAAAAGTGGAGCCTAGCGGGATCGAACCGCTGACCTCCTGCGTGCAAGGCAGGCGCTCTCCCAGCTGAGCTAAGGCCCCGTATTGGAATTGTTCATAAAAATGGTGGGCCTAAGTGGACTCGAACCACCGACCTCACGCTTATCAGGCGTGCGCTCTAACCGGCTGAGCTATAGGCCCTCTTAGAGAGGTTTTGGTCTCTCAAAACTGAACGATGGGCAATGCCACATGGGCATTTTCCTTAGAAAGGAGGTGATCCAGCCGCACCTTCCGATACGGCTACCTTGTT
>NZ_JACSJX010000015.1:0-421 GCF_018617345.1 Exiguobacterium sp. s131
AACAAGGTAGCCGTATCGGAAGGTGCGGCTGGATCACCTCCTTTCTAAGGAAAATGCCCATGTGGCATTGCCCATCGTTCAGTTTTGAGGGTTCGTCCCTCGATTGTTCCTTGAAAACTGAAGATTCATCAAGACATCAAAAACCAATTTCACATATGGTCCGCAATGGACCGTGTGTCTTAGACGCTAGATCAAGGTAGAAAGGGCGTACGGTGGATGCCTTGGCACTAGGAGCCGATGAAGGACGCGACGAACAGCGAAATGCTCTGGGGAGTGGTAAGTACACATTGATCCAGAGATCTCCGAATGGGGGAACCCACCGCCGGGAGACTGGCGGGACACCCACGTGAATACATAGCGTGGCGTGAGGCATACCCGGGGAACTGAAACATCTAAGTACCCGGAGGAAGAGAAAGAAAAT
>NZ_JACSJX010000016.1:0-380 GCF_018617345.1 Exiguobacterium sp. s131
TGGCTCCGCAAGTAGGATTTGAACCTACGACCTACCGGTTAACAGCCGGTTGCTCTACCACTGAGCTATTGCGGAACGATCTTGCCTGGCAACGTCCTATCCTCACAGGGGGAGATCCCCCAACTACTTTCGGCGCTGAGACGCTTAACTTCCGTGTTCGGCATGGGAACGGGTGTGGCCGTCTCGCTATCGCCACCAGACAAGTATTATATTAACATTATTTATCGATAATGTCAACATATTTTAGAGAGATTGTTCTCTCAAAACTGAGGATTCATCAACACAAACCATTAGACTAGATCAAAGCCTCGACCGATTAGTATCATTCAGCTCCACGTGTCGCCACGCTTCCACCCATGACCTATCTACCTCATCGTCTC
>NZ_JACSJX010000017.1:0-358 GCF_018617345.1 Exiguobacterium sp. s131
CGCACCATATGCACCCTTAGCTCAGCTGGATAGAGCGTTAGACTACGAATCTAAAGGCCGGGAGTTCGAATCTCTCAGGGTGCACCATTTTAACGGGAAGTAGCTCAGCTTGGTAGAGCACTTGGTTTGGGACCAAGGGGTCGCAGGTTCGAATCCTGTCTTCCCGACCATTTATTTTTTTGGTCTTTGAAAACTGAACGATGAGGCAAAAAAAGTTTTACAATTTTTGAATGAAGCGCAAGCTTCGTCAATTTAAGAGCTATATCAATTTCTTTGGAGAGTTTGATCCTGGCTCAGGACGAACGCTGGCGGCGTGCCTAATACATGCAAGTCGAGCGCAGGAAGCCGTCTGAACCCT
>NZ_JACSJX010000018.1:0-235 GCF_018617345.1 Exiguobacterium sp. s131
GGAAGCGTGGCGACACGTGGAGCTGAATGATACTAATCGGTCGAGGCTTTGATCTAGTCTATGGTTTGTGTTGATGAATCCTCAGTTTTGAGAGAACAATCTCAAAAAACATGTTGACATTATGTTAAAATAATGTTAATATCATATTTGTCTGGTGGCGATAGCGAGACGGCCACACCCGTTCCCATGCCGAACACGGAAGTTAAGCGTCTCAGCGCCGAAAGTAGTTGGGGGA
>NZ_JACSJX010000019.1:0-225 GCF_018617345.1 Exiguobacterium sp. s131
GACACGTGGAGCTGAATGATACTAATCGGTCGAGGCTTTGATCTAGTCTAATGGTTTGTGTTGATGAATCCTCAGTTTTCAGGGAACAAACCCTAAAACAATATTGACATGCGTATGACGCGGTGTTAATATTCATTTTGTCTGGTGGCGATAGCGAGACGGCCACACCCGTTCCCATGCCGAACACGGAAGTTAAGCGTCTCAGCGCCGAAAGTAGTTGGGGGA
>NZ_JACSJX010000004.1:0-96143 GCF_018617345.1 Exiguobacterium sp. s131
GTTCCCATGCCGAACACGGAAGTTAAGCGTCTCAGCGCCGAAAGTAGTTGGGGGATCTCCCCCTGTGAGGATAGGACGTTGCCAGGCAACAACGCAGGACGACCGAGCATACGCTCGGTCGTTTTTTTGTATGTTTAAGTGTAATATTTATTTGACTAAATGACAAAAAATATTACATTCAAATGAGAGAGAACGCTTTTTAAGAAAGAAGGCATTTAAAAATGGTCAAAAAAACGAGCGGACAACTTCATAACCGATTAAGTGTATTGCGAGCAGAGCGGAAATGGTCACAGCAACAAGTCGCAGATTTTTTAGGGGTAAGTCGACAAACGATTGTGTCGCTTGAACATAATCGATACAGTCCCTCGCTAAAATTGGCATTTGAGATTGCCATTTTATTTGATACAACAGTGCATGACGTATTTCAATATGAAAAGAAGGAGCAACCTTTATGATGTTATGGATCAACATTCTTATCTTTCCAATTTTTCTTGTCATGCTTATCATTACATTGAGGTTTTTGTTTGGAAAGGAAGGCAAGGACGAACGTGGAAAAGAAATTGCAACTACTTCTTATATGGTAGCCGCTCCGATTTTCCCCATCGGATGGTTACTGATCGAATGGTATCATCGTTGGTTACATGTCTTGTCGTTTGATGTGTATCGTGATGTGATTTCACTTCTGATTGGTTTGACGTTTATCGTTCAAGGATTGACCATTACCATCTTAAAATATCGAATTTGATTGGCACTCATTTTGGGTGCTTTTTTTTATTGGATGAAACATTTAACGAGTAAAGCGCGTATAGCATTGTATAGAGACAACATGATCTAACGAATGACAAATCGAAGGCATGACGATAAATGGTATTCCGATCGACACTTTAATCAGTACAAAGAGAGGGGAAATATAATGGTAAATCTTCAGCAGACCCAATTAGACTTACAACAACGTATCGCCGAGCGTGATCGACTTGTGCGTAAGCAAGAGATACTAAACAAACAGTTGAACGAGCATGAGGCGGTGCGGAAGACACTACTCAACACATTCACGAAAGAACAACGTGATGTGTATGACCTTGAAGAATTCTCGCTCGTCAACACATGGCGAAAGTTACGAGGCACGTTTGATGAACAACGGACAATCGAAATGGAAGAGGCTGCTCGCGCTGAACTGAAATTACGAGAACACGAGGCGATGATTGACGAATTGACGCTCGAACATCGAGAATTACAAGAACAGCTCGAGGTTTATGAGGGAATCGACGCTGAGTGGGAGACCTTCTTAGAAACAAAAGAATCCCATCTTGCGAAAGATCCAGCTATTCACCGAGACCTACACCATCTCACGAATCAACAAGCCGAAACGAATGAACTTCTTATCGAGTATCGGGAAGCCATCGTTGCCGGTAAGGCGGCGCGATCAACGATTGCAAAAACACTCAAACATCTAGATAGTGCGAAAGGGTGGTCGACGTATGACACGTTCTTCGGGGGTGGCTTGATTGCCACAGCAATGAAACATGAGGCGCTAGATGCTTCCGAACAGACGATGCACGAATTACAATCTGCGTTAGAGCGTTTCTCCCGCGAATTAGCGGACGTGCAAGGTATTGTTCAGGAGTTGCATGTCGATCGAGGTTCACTCATTCAGTTCGCAGATTACTTTTTGGATGATATTTTTTCAGAATGGACGATGCATGGACGAATCAATGATTCCTTAGATCAAGTGAACGGACTGGATAAGGAAATCAGTCAGCTGATTGCTCGTATGACGAGACAAGTGGAAACGTTAGAACAGAAGCTTGACGAGACTGAAGAAAAAAGAAGACAGCTCATCCTGACACGATGAGCTGTCTGTCATTAGATTTCTAGTAGTAAGGATTTTGTTGCTTAGTTCAAGGAGAGCGAAGAGAAAATGAGTAAAACGATGGTATTTCTTATTAGAGGGATGGCAGTCACGGGAGCGCTATTGATTTTATCGATTCCATTTTTCTTTAGTTCTCCCATATCGACCACTCTGATCATTGTCAGTTCGATTTCGTTGATTGCCTTTGTGATGTTTACTGTTTCAGCAATCAGGCTTCGAAAACGGATAGAGGATGAATGACGTGTATTTGTTTTTCTGAAACAACAAAATTACCAAAAGGGGGAGAATCATGGAACAACTGATTGAGGGTATCGTACAAAGCGTGAGACCGGATCAACGAACGCTGATTGCTATCTCTGGACACGGGGCAGCCGGAAAATCGACGTTGGCAGAAAAATTACGGGAACGACTCGGTGATATAAACCTGCTTCACACAGACCCGTATATTACAGATTCACAGTTGCGGAAACAAACGATCCTCACGTATCAACACGATGGAACGACCCATCAGTATAAGATGACGGCGTGTCATCCGGCCGCACATCATCTGCTCTCACTCGAGCGAGATGTCCGTATGATTCGGGAAGGGATTGGGTTTTATACGATTGATGTCCCCTATCTAGAGCGGACATGGATTGATCCGGAGAAGCCGATCACGATTATTGAAGGGATGAGTGTCGCATTCCTGGATCTTTCATCTTTTGATCAATCGATTTATCTCTACACAGACGGGGAGACTGAGTTCAAGCGACGTTCGCATCGTGATATTCAGGAACGGGGTATGGAGCTGGACTACTTACGCGCTTCACATGTAGAGCGACGTCTGCAATATGAATTGTTCATGCATCCGTATCGCCACCACTTTCAAACCATCGTCAATACGAGTAAGGATGAAATTCTAATTGAAAAAACCGCTCACGAGGAGCGGTGACTGCGTAACGTATCTTGAATGCCGAGACCGAGCTGTTCCTGTTCGCGCTCGAGCTGCTCCCATGTGAGGGAACGATGACGTAATTCGACGTCGTTCGCCATCGATTCGAGCGTTCGCTGGGTCTCGATGTTGTCGAGCCAGTAGTAGAGGTCGATCCCGTCTTCATGCAAGCGCCAAAACGATTTGACGACCTCGAACTCATCGGCCCATTCTCCGACCGGCTTGAATCCATACTTTTCAACGAATGGATACGGACGTTCTTCCCCGAGCGGGTCGATCACGTTTCGGACGAACATCGGCTCAAGTCCGGCATGAGCGGTCGCATCGAGTAATCGTTTCAGTTCAGGCATCGGTTCGATTTCGATGTGTTCGATCACGTCAAACCACACCCGTTTGATGTCCTTGTCCCACAATGTAGCTTCTATACTATACGGGGCGCCGGCAGAAGAGGGTGCGTACATCGTCAGCTCGAAGGAAAACGGAACGTTTTCCTTTGCACCGGGTTCTAGTACAAGCGATAGTGGAATTGGGACTTCTTGAATATCAGCTTCTCGATTGAACTCGTTTCCTTCCATGGTGATGTCTTTGAACGTCGTCAAGAAGGTCAGGGTGAGTTCCTGTAATCGAACGACATTCGTTGTCGGGTTGGAGACGTGCAACGTACCCGTCACGGTCTGCTTCGGAATGAGTGCTGCCGGGTCAAACGTGATCTCGGCTTCGATCTCCGAAAAGAACCATTTCTTGAATCGATTTCCCCATTTGGACATGGCGGTCGCGCCCCTTTTCTCTAATAGTCTATGCTGTTATATCTGTTCCCGATTCCATTTTTGAAAAAACATTAAGAAAATGGTTGCTTTTTATAACTGTCTCGCTTATTATAGAGGATGTCGAAACAATTCAAACCATCGCGGGGTGGAGCAGTCTGGTAGCTCGTCGGGCTCATAACCCGAAGGTCGTCGGTTCAAATCCGGCCCCCGCAACCAATTTTTATTTAATTTCATATGTCGTCGCGGGGTGGAGCAGTCTGGTAGCTCGTCGGGCTCATAACCCGAAGGTCGTTGGTTCAAATCCAGCCCCCGCAACCAATTTTTAAATGAGATAGCGAAACGATAGCGTTTCGTGTTTTTTTTTGCTTAAAATGAAGTGTACAATGAGTACGTATGAGAAGTGAAAAAGGAGAACCATTCATGTATACATTGATTACGCATTCTGCAGCGGAGACGCAGGCGGTGGCAGAACGTTTGGCCACACTCGTCGAAGCAGGGACAGTCATCACGTTAAACGGTGACCTCGGTGCCGGCAAGACGACGTTCACACAAGGGTTCGCAAAAGGACTCGGTGTCACGCGGAACGTCAACAGTCCGACCTTCACCATTATGAAACAATATAAAGGGCGATTACCGCTCTATCATATGGATGTCTATCGTCTCGAAGATACGGGGGATGACATCGGTCTTGAGGAATATATCAACGGTGATGGTGTCGCCATCGTCGAGTGGTCGAACTTGATCGAGTCCTCCCTCCCGGAAGAACGCTTGGCCATCACGATTGAACGGGTCGGCGACGAAGAACGGAAATTGACACTTGCTCCGACGGGTGAGCGTTACGTTCAAATCGCCAAGGAGGTGCTCGCATGAAGCAATTGATGATTGATACCGCGACGACACGTTTGTCAGTCGCGTTAAGTGAGGCTGGAGAGATTCAAGCCGAAGCGACGGTCATGGTCTCAAAAAACCATGCGGTCACACTCATGCCGATGATTGAACAGCTCATGGCAGCGGTCAAGTGGACACCGAACATGCTCGAACGCATCATAGTCACGACCGGACCTGGGTCGTACACGGGAATTCGGATTGGAGTGACGACAGCGAAGACACTCGCTTATACGCTCAATCTTCCACTCATCGGTGTATCTGCCCTGCAGCTCATGGCAACGGCCCCGAATACCGATTTGCCGGTCGTTTCATTGATTGACGCGCGCCGTGGCAACGCGTATATCGGATATTATCAACACAACAAAGCACTCACACATGATCAGCACGCTTCCGTCTCAGATTGGTTGCGACTGAATAGTCAAGGGCGCTTCCTTGTCGTCGGAGACGTGGAACCGTTCCGTGACGTGTTAAGTGAATATGACTATATCGAAGCACCGGCTGCCCATCGATATGGGCGTGCGAGTGATTTGGTCGTCTTCAGCGATGAGACGAGCGATGTTCACTCGTTTGAACCGGAGTATTTGCGACTCGCCGAGGCGGAAGCGAAATGGTTAGAGGGACAAAACAATGGCTGACGTGAAAATTCGTCGGATGACGTGGCTTGATGTCGAGGAAGTGACGAAAGTCGAAGAAGCGTCGTTCGCCATCCCGTGGACAAAAGAGGCGTTCATGAATGAGATGCTTCGAAATGAGCAGGCCATTTACTTTGTCGCGGTCCATGACAAACGGGTCGTCGGGTTTGTCGGCGTTTGGACAATCGTCGATGAAGGACATATCACAAACATTGCCGTCTTACCTGAGTTTCGTGGACAGGGCATCGGCAATCAATTGTTAGCGGAACTTGTCGCGTTCGCCAAGTCAAAAGGACTCGTCGGATTGACGTTAGAAGTCCGCGTGTCGAACGTTGGCGCGCAAAAACTGTATGAACAGTTCGGTTTTATGCAAGCCGGTCGGAGAAGACGCTACTATCAGGATAATAATGAAGACGCCTATATTTATTGGGCAAAGTTAGGAAGTGAGTCAGAATGAACACATCACTGATTCTTTCGATTGAGTCGAGCTGTGACGAGACGTCTGTTGCACTCGTCAAAGACGGAAAGACGTTATTGTCGAACGTCGTCTCTTCTCAAATCGAGAGTCATAAACGATTTGGTGGCGTCGTCCCTGAAGTGGCGTCTCGTCATCATGTGGAACGAATCACGTACGTGATTGACGACGCATTGAGTGAGGCCGGCGTGACGATGGAAGACGTCGATGCGGTCGCGGTCACACAAGGACCGGGTCTCGTCGGTGCCCTTCTCGTTGGGATCAGTGCGGCCAAGGCGTTGGCATTCGCCCATCAAAAACCGCTCATCGGTGTCCACCATATCGCCGGACACATTTACGCGAACGAACTTGTCGAAGAGATGCAGTTTCCGCTCGTCTGTCTCGTCGTTTCAGGGGGACATACAGAACTCGTCTATATGCCAGAACATGGTGTCTTCGAAGTCATCGGGGAGACACGTGACGACGCGGCGGGTGAAGCGTATGATAAAGTCGCACGCACACTCAGTCTCCCATATCCGGGAGGTCCCGCGATTGACCGCTTGGCAGCGGTCGGGGAAGACACGTACAACTTCCCACGCGTTCGTCTCGAACCGGGTAGCTTCGACTTCAGTTTCAGTGGCTTGAAGTCATCGGTCATCAATGCCGTACACAATGCGGAACAACGTGGGGAGACGGTCATCCCTGAAAACTTGGCGGCGAGCTTCCAGGCGAGTGTCGTCGAAGTGCTCGTCGAGAAAGCGATTCGTGCCGTGAAGGAAAAAGGGGCGAAGCAACTGCTTGTCGCGGGTGGTGTCGCTGCGAACCGTGGACTTCGGGCAGCGTTTCAAGAAGCGACTGCTGCTGAAGGGATTCAACTTGTCATTCCACCGCTTGACCTGTGTGGGGACAATGCGGGCATGATCGGGGTGGCGGCACATCACGCGTATGTGCGCGGTAAGCGCGATACACTAGCGATGAATGCGGTTCCTGGGTTATCCTTAGAAGAGAGCATGACAGTCTAGGGGGAAATAGAGACATGACGAAACGCATCATCATCGGAGGACTCATCGTACTACTCGTCGTTGCGACGTTCTTACAAGTACGTGAGATCATCCGCGCTTACAATATCGCCTATCAAGAGGAGATTGTTCCAGAAGAGACACGAGTGAAGTCACTCACTGGAGAAGAGTCATTAGAAGGCATCGGTCGCGTGACCGGAGAGAATACGCTCATCAAGTCACTATATGGCTACACAAGTGTCGTCGACCAAGAGCCGGAGCGTGTGATCGTCGTCGATCGTAATCTCGGCGTTCAGCCAAAAGCAAGCGATGCTTACTATGAAATCGAGCGAGGTCGCGAGGCAACGGAAGAAGAAGCGGCGAAGTTTGATGATTTGATCGAGGAACTCGACGAACAGCAACTGTTCGCGCAAGTCATCTCGACGCATGAGGCACGTTATGTGACGAATGGCGAAAAACCGATGACGTTCTATAAAGTGTTCACACGTGACGTCGACACGAACGAGGCTGTCTTCTTTATCGCTGAAGACGGGACGAAGCTCGACTTCCATACAATCGGATTCCAACCACTGCGTTACTTCTAACAAAAAGGTTCAGCCTCGTGGCTGAACCTTTTTGAGTGCTTCAAGTTGTTGAAGGAATGTATGGGCGAACGCAAGACATGTTTCCTTTTTTTTCGTCCGTATCCGGGTCAAATTCAATCTTGATCGATTATCAATGTCAGTGCTAACGTTGATTGTACAAACAAAACTACGCCTTCAAACAGAAGACGTGGTTTTGTTATGCTTTTGGTTGTCGATAATTCTCCCGATGCCACGTATTGATGCGGCTCACGATGAACACGAGCAGGGCGAGGATCCACATGAAGAGCGTCTCTTCATAGAAGTGAGCCCACACCGATCCAGGCGCATAGAACGTGTGAACGGTCACATCAACCGGCCAGACGACGATACGGATAAAGAGCGTGCTCATGAGCAGGCCACTGAAGAGACTGAGTAGTATCCCTGGCCACGTCTGAATGATGAAGCCGATGACGACCGGTAAAAAGTAAAAGAGAATAGACGGGACAATCGTTGGCTCCCCACGGATGAGTTCAGACACGAACTCGGTCCCGGTCGGCACGATGTAGGCCAGTCCTGTGAGGAACGCTTGAATGAACTCGATTCGCATGGCACGGGTACGCATCATGTATGGAGTTCCTCCCATTCCGCATAAAGTGCGGTAATCGATTCTTTCGCAGCGTCCGATTCGGTCGACAACTCCTGTGCACGGGCGAAGTCATTGAAGACGTCCGGCTCACAAAGCAACTGTTCGATCTCATCAAGACGATTCTCATGTTGCTCGATTGCCAGCTCGATCTCTTCGATGCGCTGTTTGATGCGGCGCTCTTCTCGCTGTTGTTCCTTATCGGCGCGTTGTTTTTTCACGACGACTTGCTTCGTCTCTTCACGGGCGAGTCGCGCCAGTTCCTCGAGCTCTTCTTTCTTCTCGACGTAGTACGAATAGTCTCCGAGATACTCGTCGATGCCGTTCGGTGTGATCTCTAGCACACGCGTCGCGAGTCGATCGATGAAGTAGCGGTCATGCGAGACGAAGAGAATCGTGCCCGGATAGTCGAGGAGGGCATTCTCCAAAATCATCTTCGAGTCGAGGTCCAAGTGGTTCGTCGGCTCGTCCAGGATGAGGAGGTTCGGTTGCTCGAGCTTCAGCTTGGCCAAGGTGAGTCGTGCCCGTTCACCACCGGATAGTTCATGAACACGCTTCATGACGTCATCGCCACTGAAGAGGAACTGTCCGAGCAGACTCCGCACTTCTTGCTCGCGCATGAGCGGCCAGTCGTTCCAAATCTCGTCGATGACACGGTTCGCGTCAGACAAGTTTTGTTGCTCCTGGTCGTAGTAGCCGATCTCGACGCCGGTCCCGTAACGGATGTCACCGGTGAGGGCGGTTTGTTGTTTCGTCAACACTTTGAGAAGGGTCGACTTTCCGACCCCGTTCGGACCGACGAGCGCGACGGATTCCCCGCGCTGTAGCTGGAAACGGAGATTTTGAGCGATTGCTTCCTCGTATCCGATGGCGAGGTCACTCGCGCTCAATACATCGTTCCCGCTCTGGCGTTTGATAGAGAACGAGAGGACGGCACTGCGTTCGTCACCATCCGGAGCATCGAGTCGGTCGACTTTCTCGAGACGTTTCCGCACGCTTTGTGCACGTTTCGTCGTCGTCGCCCGGGCGATATTTCGTTGGATGAAGTCCTGCATCTTGGCAATCTCTTCTTGCTGCGACTCGAACTGCTTCTTCTCTTGTTCGTAGAGGGCGGCCTTCTGCTCGAGATACTTCGTATAGTTCCCGACGAAGCGGCGACTCCGGTGACGTGACAATTCATAGACGACCGAGACGACGCGATCGAGGAAGTACCGGTCGTGGGAGACGATGAGAACGGCACCTTTATAGCCGTTCAAGTACTTCTCTAGCCAGGCGAGCGTCTCGATGTCCAAATGGTTCGTCGGCTCGTCCAAGATGAGCAGGTCGGGACTTTGAAGGAGCATCTTCGCCAAGGCGAGACGTGTCCGTTGTCCCCCGGAGAGCGTGTCGATGCGACGCTCGAAGTCGTCCGGATAGAAGCGCATCCCGTGAAGGACCGAGCGGATGGTCGCTTCATATTGGTATCCGCCACGTTCTTTGAACGTATGTTGCTCTTCATCATAAGAAGAGAGGAGGCGTTCATATGCAGCGGCGTCATTTAGGATTCGTTCTGAGCCCATGTCAGCCTCCATGCGACGGAGCGTCTTCTCTTGCTCGATCAAGTCCGTGAAGACGGTGAGCATCTCATTCCAGATCGTCTCGTCGGATTCTAACCCTGAGTCTTGGGCGAGATAGCCGATCGTGACGTCTTTTGGCTTCATGATGTCCCCGGAGTCATAGTTGTATTCACCAGCGATGACTTTCAAAAGCGTCGACTTTCCGGCCCCGTTACGACCGACAAGGGCGACGCGTTCGCCTTCCTGGATTTCGAGTTTGACATTTTCTAAAATCGGCTCGACGCCGAAGGATTTGGATAAGTTGTTGACTTGCAGTAGGATCAAGTGAAAAAACCCCTTTCTCTCTATTTAGTATACTGTATTTTTCAGCGATTTTAGGTATATTCGTTGAGTGGTCATGTGAATTCGTTTACAATCAAGGTGTATGAAATTCAGATTCGTTTGTAACGTGTCGTAAAAAGGAGGCTCTTTCCGTTGAGTCAAAACGAACCAAAGATTCCACAAGCGACAGCCAAACGGTTGCCACTATACTATCGATTTATTCAAAGCCTGCATGCTTCAGGGAAACAACGTGTCTCTTCAGCAGAACTGAGTGAGGCGGTCAAGGTCGATTCGGCTACGATTCGCCGTGATTTCTCGTACTTCGGTGCGCTCGGTAAAAAGGGATATGGCTATAACGTGCAGTATCTGTTAGACTTTTTCCGAAAGACACTGAATCAAGACGAGATTACGAATGTCGCCTTGGTCGGAGTCGGTCACCTTGGGACGGCATTCGTCAACTATAACTTCCTTAAAAACAATAACACACATATCGTCGTCGGGTTCGACGCAGACGAGACAAAAGTCGGCACGACGATGTCAGGCGTCCCAATTCATCACGTCGATGAGATGGAACAAATCATGAAGCAAAACAAGATCGACGTCGCTATTTTGACGGTACCTTCTGCTTATGCGCAGTCCGTCGCAGACGACTTGGTGCGTTTCGGCATCAAGGGCATCTTGAACTTCACACCGGCACGACTCACTGTACCGGATACGGTTCGCGTCCATCATATCGATTTGTCGATTGAGCTGCAGTCACTCATTTACTTTATGCAACACTATCCAACCGCTGAGGGGGTCCATCAATAATGGAATTACTAGCATCATCACTCGTCGTCGGGATTCCGGGTGGGGCGAGTCTATTCATCATCGCCATCATCGCGCTCATCATCTTCGGACCGAAGAAATTGCCGGAGTTTGGTCGCGCGGCCGGACAAACGCTTCGTGAGTTCAAAAATGCAACGAACGGCATGATGAACGAGCACGACGAGAACGACAAGAAAGCTATCGAAAAGAAAGAGCAGTAAGCCATGAATCATCAACCTGATCAAGAGCGGGAACTCACCGATCACTTGACAGAGCTGCGGAGACGACTGATGCTATCTGCATTTGTCGTCTTTGCCTTCTTTTTGATGGCTTTGCCGAGTGTCAAATATGTACTCGCGTATTTGCAAAAAGACCTCGTCGAACGCGGGCTCGAACTGAACGCCTTTGGGGTCGCGGACCCGCTCATGATTTACTTGAACTTGGCGCTCATCATCGGCCTTATCGCGGCGAGCCCATTCCTACTGTATCAAGTGTGGGCGTTTGTCGCACCCGGTCTGCATCCGAATGAGCGGAAAGGCACGCTTGCCTATATCCCGATCATCTTCGGACTGTTCTTGATTGGCCTTGCGTTCGCCTACTACTGGTTGTTCCCGCTCGTCCTCGATATCTCGACGGACCTCGGGCAAGACCTCGGACTCGAACAAATCATCGGGGCCAACAATTACTTCACGTTCTTGTTGCAGCTGACAATTCCGTTCGGTCTATTGTTCCAACTACCGGTCGTCATGATGTTCTTGACCCGAATCGGTGTCGTGACCCCGTACTTCTTATCAAAGATTCGAAAGTACGCATACTTCGCCCTATTCGTGATCGCGGCATTCATCACACCGCCGGATTTGACGTCGCACCTTATGGTGTCGTTACCACTCTTCTTCCTATATGAAATCAGTTTATCGATTTCACGTATCACCTACAAAGGGGTGCTACGCCGGGAAAAAGAGGCGATGGTGCAAGAACAGATGGATTTAATGAAACAGATGAATGAAAAGTGAGCACTGCGTCAAATTATGACGCGGTGCTTTTTTGAATATTAGGGCTATGCATTTTTGAGAAAACATCTTAAAATTAGAAGGGATTCAACAAAAATGGATGTTTTTTGAAAACTTATGTATACATAAACAGAAATGAGGAAGCAGATGAACAAGTGTTTATGGAGTACGCTCGTCGTACTCATATTGTTGATTGGACCAAAAATGGATGCCTTTGCAGAAGGAGCGGCAAAAGCGGACGTTCTGCCAACGGGAAGTGTTGTATCAAACAGTGAATATGTATGGCGATCGGGCGACCCAGAGACGATTGTGCATATGCGCACAGGAAAAGTGTATACACTTCCCGTCCGCGTGTCGGTTGAACACAATATCGTTGGACTCGGAGACGGTCGCGTCATTTTAGATGCATATGGCGAGGTCATCATTTGGGATCCGATTAACGATGCGATGACGTCATTCCCGAATGATTCGAGTAGTGGTCTCGATTATCTTCATGCTGTGAATCAGGATTTAGAAATGATTCTTTGGAAAGGACATACGACGTATTCTGTCACTTCATTGACGGGTGAGATTCTCGGAACGTTTAATACGGAAAGTATATACGAATCGTACGACCTTCTTGCTGACGGCACGGTCCTAGTCTTCGCAAACGGTGAAATCACGAAACGAGCCATCACGGGAGAAACGCTTGAAACGCTTGGAACATATACGGACAAGGTACGATCTGCCCAATATATCGAAGAAGCGAATCAATTAGTGGTCAAGATGTCCACCGACTCACATCTCCGAATTTTTGATTTGACCACGAAACGTTGGATTGAAAAAGAGGCGGAATCTGTCACGAATCTCCTGTGGAAAGACGGGATTTACTACTTCACGATGCGGAAAGTGTTTGATACGTATTACGTGAGTTACAATGTTGCCACTGGAGAATGGAAAGAATCATCGGTGGATGATACGTTTGTTAATCTAAGAGGAGATTGGTATGTGCTATCCCATGATGTGACGGCAGGGTATACGCCGGAGTCATTTTGGAAAGCGCCACGACAACTGTTGATCGATGTACCGAAAACAACGACACGATATGAAGTGAACCAATCCTATCAAGTGAACGGAACCGCTAAACTGATTGATGGAACATCCATTCCTGTCAGTGGGACAGAATTGTCGGCAACGTATCGATATTCTGAGAAGAAACCTTTTGTTTGGGAACAAGGTAAGTTGACGATGAACACGAATGGCGGATATTCTTTTGAATTTAGATGGAACGGGTTAGAACGAACAGAAGACTTTGTAGCATCTAACTATGTTCCGCTCACACTCGATCCGCCAACAGGTGTTTTGGGACCCATCACAGGAACAACGGCACCGAACACCCCAGTATTCGTCAGTGTGACGAAAAGCACCTCTCAGTACACCGACTCACTAGATTCATTGGTCAACTATCAGTCGAAAACGGTTCAGTCAGACGAGATGGGACGCTTCACTTGGCAACCGACGCGCTGGTTCGCACCAGGATCGCGTGTGACCGTAAAAATCGGAAGCCCATCAAGTGTATATGCCGATCCAATTGAACTGGTGACGGTAAAAGAAAGTGAAGATACTTTACCGAACGACATCACGCTTGTAACGAACTCTGTAAAATCAGGTGTGACATTACAGACCACGCCACAGGCTACCGTTGACATCGTTGCCCGTAGCGAACGCGGTTATGAAGCCTGGAGTGAGCAAGTAAATGAGGATGGGATGCTCCAAATCAAATCGTTTTCTCACATGTGGTTTGGTGTTGGGACAAAAATATACTATAAGTTACAGGATGCACCTGCCTCACAGTTCCGTCTTGCGGAAGTGAAGGCGACGTATGATGCACCTATCTTCACTTGGACGCGGACACCATTGATGTACGATAAATCGATTGATGTAACGTCTAGCACAAATGAAGCATATGAAGTTTATCGGAATGACATCCTTGTGACAAAGACGAGTTCGATGCCTTATACGTTCGATACGCCATTACGCGAAGGCGATGTGATTCGTGTCAAACGCACGTATCGCGATGCCACTTACGAATTGACGAAGACGGTTCGCGCGTTCGCACCTGTTTTGAGTGTCACGGACGTCATGATGACGAAGACACAGGCGACACTCTCGATTAAAAAGACAAGTGTGGCCCCGGTTCGTTTTTACGTAAATGGTGTGGCCGTTTCACCAAAACGGTTATCAACGACACGGTACACCATCCCGGCGAAACCGGGTGACACGATTCGTGTCCGTGCCTCTGTCGGATCAAAATCCCGTGAAGTCACAGTGGAATTGCCGAAGACCTCGCTGTCCACGCTATCCATCAACGACGAAAAGTCGTTATGGGTCGGGTATGTACTACCGAACAGTACGGTGACACTAAAGAGCGGTACGAAGACAATCGCCAGTGGAACGGCAAGCAGTACAGGCCGTGTGACGCTACGATTCAGTCGACAACCGGTTGGAAGTGTTGTGACGTTGACGAGTCAGCAAGGGACGTATCGTCACATTCAGAAAAAGACCGTGACGGTCGGACCGGCTCCGACATTGTCATCGACCATTCCTTCAAGTGCGTCGAAGACATTGCGTGCGACGTCAAACGTGGCTTACGGTACACTCACGCTGATGCGTGGGACGACCGTTCTCGCAGAGAAAGAAGTAAAAACGACTTCGACGATTCTCAGTTTTTCACCGCAACGAAAAGGGACGCAGCTCACGCTTCGTCTCGTGACACCGAAAGGTCGAAGCGTAACGAAGACGTTCACCGTTCGATGAGTACTCGGACCATTCGCATGAGCGGGTGGTCTTTTTACTTTCAACATACCTGTGAGCCCTTCACTCATGTTAATATGGAAAAAAGAGGGATTTGAGGTGTGGGTCATGTGGTGGCAATGGTACGGATTTGAGACAATCATGATGTTGATCTTTGCAGGGATATCCATTGGGACTGGAAGACATCTGTTCCTGTCAAAAACGGATAAGGTTCTCACGATTTCGTTTGTGAGTATGGTCATTGGTTTTTGTATGATGCTCGTCGGAGTGGGATACATAAGAGGATTTGATGGAATGGGTTGGTTCGTATACGGTTTGCTCCTATACGGTGGAAGTCTCCTTGTCTACTTGACGTTCACTATTTTTCGTTTGAAACGGGAGGAGTAAAGAGAATGAGTGATTTGACCTTTTTGATGTTGTTGTTTCTTGGATTGACACTAGGAGTGGTGCTATCCATCTATCACGTGATGCGGCAGAAAAGAAAACGGTCCGTGTTACTCCTGATCGGTACATTACTGGTTGTAAGTGGCTATGTACTTGTGATTGGCAATCTGACATTTGGATACGGATGGGGAGCATTGTGGTGGGCGGTCGTCGGGCTCGCTATGAACGTCTTCGGTTTGATCGTGCATCTATTTGTAATAATCTATCATCTATTATTGAAAAAGCGGCGAGTCCGGTCATGAGAATGAGCGGATTTTTTCTGTTCAAACTTTAGACACTTTTACGTGAAAAAGTGAGCAAAGTCATTGAATCTTATATTGTGAAATAGTACACTAAGGTCAAGAAGTAAATGTGATGTTTATCACAATATAAAACGAAACGTATTGTTTAACATAAAAGGAGAGACGACTCATATGAAAATCGCAGTCATCGGATGTACACACGCAGGAACAGCAGCAGTCAAAGGATTACTCGCCAAGCACGACAATCTCGATATCACCGTTTACGAGCGGAACGATAACGTTAGCTTCCTCTCGTGTGGGATTGCCCTCCACGTTGGTGGTGTCGTCCAACGTGCGGAAGAGTTATTCTACTCGTCACCACGTGAACTTGAAGAACTCGGTGCGACGATGCGCATGAAACATGACGTCTTGTCGATCGACTCCGAAGCGAAGACGGTCCACGCTAAAAATCTTGAGACCGGTGAAGACGTGCATGACACGTATGACCGCTTGATCGTCACGACGGGTTCATGGCCGATCGTCCCGACGCTCCCAGGAATCGAAATGAATGGAATCGAGCTCTGTAAAAACTATGCGCACGCCCAACGCATCATCGAGCGGGCGACAGACGCAACGAAGATTGCCGTCATCGGGGCTGGCTATATCGGGGTCGAGCTCGTCGAAGCGTTCGAAGCATACGGAAAACACGTCACATTCATCGATAGTGCCGACCGCATCTTGAATAAGTATCTCGACAAGTCGTTCACGGATCAATTGGAAGCGGATATGACCAGTCGCGGAATCGACCTCGAACTCGGTCAGACGGTCGAGGCATTCCGTGGAACGAGCGGAAATGTCACACATGTCGTAACAGACAAAGGTGAATTCGAAGCGGATCTCGTCATTCTCTGTGTCGGATTCCGTCCGAACACGGGGCTCTTAGAAGGACAGGTCGATATGCTCGGGAACGGTGCCATCATCGTCGATGAATATATGCGTACGAGCAACCCAGATATCTTTGCAGCAGGGGACAGCTGTGCCGTCTACTATAACCCGGCGCGTACACACGCCTATATCCCACTTGCGACGAACGCTGTCCGCATGGGAACACTCGTCGCGGAGAACATGATGCAACCACGCGTCCGCTACCAAGGGACACAAGGAACGTCGGGACTTCGACTCTATGACTGGAATATCGCGTCATCTGGTTTGACGGAAGAAGCGGCAGCGCTCTTTGGACTCGAAGTGGAAAGTGTCGTCATCGAGGACGCGTATCGTCCGGAGTTCATGCCGACCGCAGAGAAAGTCGAATTCAAACTCGTCTATGAAAAAGGGACACATCGTATTGTCGGTGGACAAGTGTTATCAAAAGCGGATTTGACGCAAGCGGTCAACACACTCTCCCTTGCCATTCAAAACGAGATGACGATCGAAGAGCTCGCCTATGTCGACTTCTTCTTCCAACCGCACTACAACAAGCCATGGCACTTCCTGAACAGCGGAGCGCTTGAAGCGATGAAAGACAAAGTGAATGCCTAACAAAAAAACGCGGAAGCTGCATGGCTTCCGCGTTTTCTTATAGATACCTTGGCGCATCTTTCATGGAATTCGTCAAAATCATATAAAGCAGGAAACTCCCAGGTAGAATCAAAAAGATGAGTCGAACTCCTATTGAAGAAATACCAAAGTATTCAGCAATCCCACCGCATACTCCAGACAGAGAGCGGTCCGTCGCCGACTTTCGAAGTGTTCGTTGCATAGATAAAGCTCCTTATGAGTTGATATGTAAATTTTACCATATGAGTGTTGAAAAAGCGCACCAATTCAATTGGCGCGCTTTTGATTTATTTTAGAATGTCGACGAGTTCATCGAGCACTTGGTTGGCAGACAAGACGCCACCCGACGTGTTCCAAATGTCATCACTGACTTCTGTCACTTCCCCTGCTTTGACAGCATCGAGGTCTTTCCACAACTGATTCGATTGCCATTCTTCGGCTGTCTTCGACCCGTCTGCTCCACCATATGTGAAGTAGACGATGTGGTCGCCCGCCATCTCTGGGATTCGTTCCATCGCGACTGGCTCAGCGAATTCCGCTTTATCTTGTGACGCTGGACGTTTGATGCCGACATCGTTAAGGATGACGCCGGAGAAGCTGTCATTGAAGTAGATGCGTGACTCGCCAGGAAGGAAGCGGACGACCGAGAGTTCTTTATTCACGGCGTCTCCGAGTTCTGCTTTCGTATCTTCGATGTGCTGTTCGTAGTCGGCCAACGCTTGATTGCCTTCCTCTTCTAGGTTGAGTGCGTTCGCATAAAGGGCGAAGTTTTCTTGCCAATCACCTTTCAAAGTCTCTGACATGACCGTCGGTGCGATGGCGTTCAATTTGTCGTAAATGTTCTCTTGACGAAGTTTCGTCCCAATGATGAGATCTGGCTTGAGTTTCGCGATGGCCTCTAAGTTGACTTCACTTTCTGTCCCGACTTCCGTGACGTCTGTCATCTCAGACTCGATGTGCGGGTACCACGGGTCACCGTTCCAAGATTTGACGGCTCCGACTGGTTTGACGCCGAGGGCGAGAAGGGCTTCTGTCCCTTCGTTCGTCAAGACGACGACGCGTTCTGGGTTTTCAGGTACGTCCGCCGTTCCCATCGCGTGCTCAATCGAGCGAGTCGCAGTTTCTGAACTTGTATTGTTCTCTGTATCGTCAGACCCGCCGCAAGCAGCGAGGACGACGGTTAAGCAAAGCGTAAGTAACGCGAGCATCCATTTTTTCATTACAATTCTCCTCTATGTAGGTGATTTTCCTTCCTGACTATAAGTGATAATGATTCTCACTGTCAACCCCTTTTTCTGGAACGCAATATTTGCTATGGTAGGAAAGGAAAGAAGTGAGGACATGAAAAAACCTTGGATCAAATTACTTTTCTTGATCATCTGTTTACCTATCTTAAGTTATATCTCCTTGCGCGTCGGTGTGATTGCGGTCAGCCATCAAGATGTGATGACGTTCCAAGCGGACGGGTCATCTCAAGCGATGATTGCGTTAGCCGACAATCGCATCCCACGGACGGTCGTCGCGCTACTCGTCGGTAGTGTCCTAGGTCTCGCCGGGCTCATTTTTCAACTCGTGACCCGTAACCCGCTCGCATCTCCTGATATTTTGGCGGTGAATGCCGGAGCGAGTCTGGCCATCGTGCTCGTAACGCTTTTTGGGTTCAGTAGTATCGCCTCGTTCACGACAGCCTCGCTCATCGGAGCATTTGTTGCCGGCGTGATTGTCTATCTACTGAGTGCGAACGGAGGGAACGTCATGTATATGACGCTTGCCGGGGCGTCGCTTGCCGCTCTATTCAGCTCATTTACCCAGTCAATCATCGCGTATGAGGAAGGTGCGCTTGATGAGGTACTGTTCTGGCTAACCGGATCGGTCGCCGGACGATCGCTCACGCTCGTCGAGACGTTGTTGCCATGGATGGCGGCGGCGGTCATTCTCGTTCTCTTGCTCAGTAAAGAGTTAGAGACGTTATCGCTCGGAGACCAGGTCGCCCGTTCACTCGGGCAAAATGTCGGCATCATCAAGTTCGTCGCCGTGACGCTCGCCGTCGTGCTCTCCGCATTCGGAGTGGCGCTTGCCGGACCAATCGCATTTGTTGGTCTGCTCGCTCCCCATTTGGCGAAATATCTATTCGGGACGGCCTTTTTCGCTCGTCTCGCCGGAAGTGCTCTCATCGGTAGCGTCTTGTTGCTTGCGGCTGATATTCTGGGACGTATCATCCTGTTCCCACGCGAAGTGACCGTTGGGGTCGTACTCGCCGTCATCGGTGGGGCATTCTTCATCTATCTCGTCAGTGTCAGACAAGGAGTCTTCAAATCATGAAAACATATCGCTTTCGAAAAGGTCCTGTCTCGTTCACGCTCCGAAAGCGTGAAATCGAGTTGGCGCTTCTACTTGTCGTTGGATTGCTCGTGTCGGTTTATTTCGGGCTCGCCATCGGTGACACATTCCTTAGTCCCGCCTCACTCGCTGCCCTGTTCATCGGAGCAGGGGATGCATTCGAGCAGCTCGTCGTCTTCGAGTTTCGGATGCCACGTGTGTTGATGGCAATCACTGCCGGCGCAAGTCTCGCCGTCAGCGGTCACTTGTTACAACTGACAATCAAAAACGAACTGGCATCCCCGGAGATTTTCGGGATTGTCGGAGGTGCAGGGGTTGCGACGGCTACGTTCTTCACCGTTTTCTCGGATGAGCGAACGAATCAGCTGTCAGTGCCGCTCGCCTATATCCCCATCGCTTCGTTCCTTGGGGCGATTGTTGTCGGGATGTTCCTCTTCTATTTGTTGAAACGTGGAGTTCCACCTGTCCGGCTAGCACTTGTTGGGATTGGAATCAGCATCTTCTCGCAAGGGATCGTTCAGTTCATGATGCTCGCCTCGAACGTTTACCGAAAGAACGATATCCAACAATGGCTCACCGGTACCGTCTACGCCGCGACGTGGAATCAATTGAAGATTATGGTGCCGTTCGTCCTTCTCTTTTTGCTGGCAGCCTTCTTGATTGAACGTCATGTTCGTCCGCTTCATATCAGTGAAGCGACAGCGACGAGCATCGGCGTACCGGTACGAGGGATTCAGCGTGGGACGTTGTTGCTTTCCTGTTTACTCGCCGGTATTGGTGTCGCCTTTGTCGGTGCAATCGGTTTTGTTGGGTTGATGGCACCTCATATCGCTCGACAAGGGTTGAAGCTCCCTTACATTTGGGCGACGCTACTTGTCGGGGCGACGATTGTCGTGTTGGCGGACGTACTCGCTCGGACGATTTTTTATCCGTATGAACTACGGACCGGCGTGATGACAGCCGTCATCGGAGCACCGTATTTCTTCTACTTACTTCGACGGATGATGAAAGGAAGCATGAGATGAACACATTTGATTTGAACCACGTAACCATCGGATATGAACAGAAGACGGTGCTCGATCAATTATCATTCTCCATCCCACATGGGAAAATCACCGTCCTTCTCGGCGCGAACGGCTGCGGGAAGTCGACGCTCCTCTCGACGCTTGCGAGACAGCGAGATGCACTAGGCGGGGAGATCGCATTTCGAAACAAACCGCTCGATTCGTATCGAGCGAAAGAGGCGGCTCGACTCATGGCATTCATGCCACAAGTGAACGTGGCACCTGATGGATTGACCGTCGAACAACTCGTCCGATTCGGGCGTTATCCGTACCAGACGTTCTTCAAACGATATTCGGAAGACGATGAACGGGCCGTCGAGCGGGCACTCGCCTTCACCGATACGGTATCGCTCCGTGACACGCTCGTCAGCAACCTTTCCGGAGGACAAAAGCAACGAGTGTGGATTGCGTTGGCACTCGCCCAAGAGTCGGAGACGATTTTGCTCGATGAACCGACGACATATTTGGACATGTCGCACCAAATCGAGATTTTAGATTTGATGTATCGATTGAATCGATTGGAAGGAAAGACGATCATCATGGTACTTCACGACCTTCACTTGGCCTGTCGCTATGCCGATCATGTCATCGCATTAGCTGGCGGTAACGTGTATCGCGAAGGCAGTCCGAACGATGTCGTCGATGAGACGTTCATGAAAGACGTATTCGGTCTCAAAGTCGTGGTGACCGAGGATCCGCTATACGGGACACCGCTCTGTGTACCGTATTCACACTATGAGTTGAATGAAAAACGACCGACCTGAACCTAGTCTGCGGACTAGGTTTTTTACGGAAAAGCAGGGAAAAAGAGTAGGATAAGTGCGCGTCATGTTTTCTGCCTAAAAGGAGGAATTTTTCATAGCTAAAAAGGAAAAACAACCGTATCACATCGTCACGTTCACGTTCCCATAAGAATCGATTTTAGACGGGCTTGCAGAAGAGTATGGAGGAACGGTCACGCGGACAGACGAGGAGTTGTGAATCATGAAACTCGGAATTTTAGGTGCCGGGAAAGTCGGACGCACGCTCGGGGAGCAGTTCGAACGAGCGGGCTATGAGGTGCTGTATGGGACACGGACGGAGCGAGAAGGCACAATGACGTTACAAGAGGTCGCCTCGACGAGCAATGTTCTATTGCTCTGTACACCGTTCGCGGCCGCAGTCGATCTGTTACCGACACTCGACGGACTAAATGGGAAAGTATTGATCGATGTGACGATTCCGATCGCGATCGAGTTTAACGAGGTCGAGCGACCGGACGGGGTGTCGGGTGCGGAATATTTGCAACGACTCATTCCTGATACGAAAGTTGTGAAGGCGTTCAATCAGACAGGGGTCGAGAATTTAGGTGATCCGGATGGCTCCGTCATGTTCGTCGCGGGTGAAGATGAGGAAGCGGTGCGGCTTGTCGTCGAACTATCGAACAAGATCGGCTTCGATACGCATCCGCTCCACGGGCTAAAGCTTGCTCGTGAGTTGGAAGGGTTGGCGTGGCTCTGGATTCATAATGCAGTGAAAGAGCGAAAATCACGGGACTTCGCCTTCTACTTAACAGAACATTAAAAGACGATCGGGGCGATATGCCTCAATCGTCTTTTTTGATTAAAAACCTGTATAGCGATCAGAGCGTGGTTGAAGCAGCTCAATCGTCTCGCGCTCAATCTGCTCGACTTCCCGTTGTTGCCAACCTGGCATGAGGAACGCATCGACGAGTGCCCAAATGCCTGTGATGAATGCACCGAGACCGAGCGTCAAAACGACGAGTAGGAACATGGCGATTCCTGAACCGATTTTTTTGAAATAGAAACGGTGCGCACCAAATGCACCGAGGAAAAACCAAAGCAAGTAGGCGACGAGCAAGCTACGTTTTCGTTTTTCGACTTCGCTGTTCACGAGTAACATTTCTTCTGTCGTCAAATCCATACGCGAATCATACATAGGACTCCAACTCCCTATCCATAATTGTTATAATGAGTTCGCACTCAAGTATATCGGAAAATGGATTTGTTTCCATGATTTCCTAAAATGAAAAGAGGTTCTTTATGCTTTTTCCGATTTTGACGTTCATCGTTGCTTTCGTACACGTCGTTGGTGGGGCGGTTGCCCTTTATCAATATCCGCAATATAAACGTATGGCAATCAGTGCCATCGTACTCGGGTTCGTCTACGGTGGATTGACCGTGGCGGTGATTGGATTATGAAGTGGGGGTCAAACGGATCACTTCGTTCGCGTCTTCAAATGCAGAGCGGCTATCAGTTAGGGACATACTTATTTTTAGGTCTCATCATTTTTGATTTACTCTTAGGCGACGTTCCGAGAATCTCGTTTGCGATGTATGCAGTGTTCTTTTACTTTTGGCAGCGTGAACGCGTAGAGAAAGAAGAGAAGGGGTTGGCTGAGAAGATGAAGCGGAAGTCGGATGAGTGGACGATCACACTTGTCGTCTTGCTTTGTTTGGTAGGCTATGTGGTCTCGCTTGGCCTACAATATCCATCCGTTTCGTTGCTCGAGCTGAGCATCTATGGCTTCTCGACAATCTTCTGCATCCGGGCGTTGACCTTGATCTATGCGATGCACCAACAACAGCTCGACTAAAACCCATCCTTCCACTGAGAAAGGATGGGTTTGATTTAGGACGCGGCTCGTCGCAGGACGAGCTTTTCTTTTACATAGATGCCGCTATAGACGAGGAAACAGCCGAAGCTGACCAACAGTCCGATGTAGACGCTCATCATGAACGGGGTGAGAAGCGACCCAATTAAAATCGTCGAACGTGATAAGAAGTCGGCACCGGCGAACGAGGTCCCGGCAAACGCAGAGTACGCACCACGGCGGTCTTCTGGCATCATGTTCGCCTTCTCCGTGTTCAATACCGGTGAGTACAACAATTCGCCGAATGTTGCGATGAGCATGAAACCGAGAAGGAGCATCATCGAATTCGCACTCGTGATGACGGCGTACCCGATCGTGTATAGCACGAGCCCACCGAGAAGTGTGTGCTTGTTTGAGAAACGTGAGGCGAGACGTTGGATGAAGAACGTCAACGCGACGACGATGAGCGTGTTCTCGATTTGAATGAGACTCATCATCCGCACCCCGTTGATTGTCCATGATTCAATCGAGAGCGGTTCGAATGAATCGGCGAGCCGGACCGCGACATAACTACCCATTGAGAACTCAGCAGCGAGGATACACATCGAGCCGAAGACGACTTTGACGAACGGGCGGTCACGCCAGGCGATTTGATAACTTTGGAACACGTCGACGAAGACGAGGCGAAGCTTTTGAGAGGTCCACGTCCGTTTCGTGTCCTCGAGGAAGATGGCGTACGCGATCGGCAACATGCTCGACGTGAACGTCAAAATCCAAAATAGTAACAATTGATTGCTGACATAGAGCCAGCCCCCGAGTGCCGTCCCAATCGTAATGGATAAGTTGATCAACCAGTAATCGAGCGCGTACACGGCTTTTCGGTTCTCAGGCGTTGTCGCATCGATGATGATGGCGCTCATCGCAGGCCGCCCGAGGTTGTTCGTGACCGTGAAAATCGTATAGGCGATCATGAAAATGATCATCTGGTCGAACTGAAGACTGAGCGTCATGACGAGAAACATCGAAGCGGTGAGACTTGCCGTCAACACGAGAAGTCGCTTCCGTGAGAATTTATCAGCAAGGTATCCCCCGATTAACCCGATCGCGTATCCGAGACAGACGAGCGAGATTAAGAAGACGCCCGCGATCCATTCATTGAACGCTTTGACAAAGAGAAGTGCCATGAACGGCATGATGGCGAATGAGACCGAACGGTTGAAAAATGATGTCACGAGTCGAACTTTTATTGGTTTAGGTATATCTTTCCATTTCATCTTGTCACCTTCCATTCTGTACCTGTATGATAAACAAGACAACGGATTTGAAAAATGGACGACATGGAGAAATGATGTCCACTTTTAAGGGGGATGTGACGTGGATGCGTATTTATTTCGATTGTGGAAAGAGTGTCGGGATGGGGCGTACACGATTTCTGATATGGCGGAAGCCATCCATTTAAGCCCGAAACAGACGAAGCGCCATTTGGCACGGTGGCAAGAAGAAGGGTGGCTCACGTATACGAGCGGACGCGGACGGGGGAATTTGACGCGTCTCGAATGGTTGCGTCACGTCGAGCGTGATTTAGCCAAACAGCTGCTCGAACGCATGGAGAAAGAGTCGGTCGAGGCAGTGACGAATCAACTGGAGTGGGACTGGTCGCCTGCGCAGACGGGTCGGTTCATGCGTCAACTCGAGAAGAAGTTCGGTTACGTCCAGACGTCGAGCGATGCGCTCATCATCCCGCGACGCCGACACTTTTTGACGACACATCCGCTCGAGGCGGCTGACATCCACAGTGCCCACCTCGTCCAGAACGTCTTCAATCGTCTGTTCATGATTGACGCGTCTGGTGAGGTCACCGGGGAGCTCGCGCATCACTATGAATGGCAGGGAAGTACACTCGTCTTGTTTCTTCGGAAAGGGGTCCGTTTCCATGACGGGTCGCTCATGACGAGTAAAGATGTGACGAAGAGTCTGCGCATGCTCGTTCAGTCGGATGCGTATCGCTATATGTACCGGCACGTCCGTCATATCGCATCGAATGGCACGTATCGCGTCGACGTCACGCTCGACCGGCGCCGAAATTCCTACATCCCGAAACTGTCGATGATTCATACGAGCATTGCAAAAGGGAGCGTCGGGACTGGTCCGTTTCAATTGGATCGTCATGACAAGGAGAAGACGGTTCTTCTCGCCTTCGAGAATTATTTTGGGGTGCGGGCGCTCCTGGACCGGGTCGAGTTCATCAAAGTGCCGGACGGATACGATCCGACGTATCGCATCTCATCAAGGGATTCCACAGAAACCGGACACATCTCGACACCGTCCGGGTTCGGGCTTGTCATCTTGAACAGTCACCCGAATAGTGTGTTCGCGAATGAAGAAGCGAGACATTACATGCATCGATTGATTGCGGAGATTCGACCGGAAATCGGGACACGGAATGAACGAAGAACGCCGAACGACCGAGGGTTTCTCGGTTCGCTGAGCGAGACGTATCGCATTCCAAAAGGAACACCCGTCACGTTCGACCGACCGATTCGCATCAAACAGACGGACTTCACGAACGATACGACCGACTGGATTGCCGAAATGTTAACGCGTCACGGCATTGCTTATGAGTTCGTGCCCATCAGCTTCAAAGATTCGATCCATGACAAGACGTATTATGAATACGTCGATTTGGTCGTTCACGGGGAAGTGTTCGAGCGGAACATCACGCTCGGGTTTGAACAGTTCATGACGAACGAGTACTCGCCCCCGCATAAAGTGTTCCCTTATATCGAGGGGATGGTGGAGCGGGTCAGGCAATATGATGACCTGCCGTTTGAAGACTGGTTGCCGCTGCACCGGGAGATTGAACGCGAGTTGAAAGAAAAGTCGTATTTCATCCCGCTCTATAACGAGGAGCGGACCATTCCGTTTCCGGTCGAATTGAAGGACGTCTGTGTCGACTTGTTCGGCTATTTTGATTTTGCGAAACTATGGATTCCATCATAAGGAGGGATATTTTGCGTAAGAAGTTACTCATTGGGTTTATGATTTTTTTTGTAGGACTGTTTTTGTTTGCGCTATGGGATGGTGTGTTTCTTAGTATGACAATTGTGGGTCTAGGATTCACCATCTATGGTTATCGACACGAAGAGATTGAGAAGCTTGAGGAAAAGGTGAGCAAAAGAATCATGAGACAAGTCGATGCGACACTCATGAACATCACGATTTACGGTTTGCTGGTCATTGGCGTGGTCATCAATTTCTTCTTGGATGAACCACAGATTCTACTGATTGATGCCATTTATGTATTATTAGGTGTGGTGTTCGGTTTGCGTGGACTGCTCATTCGGAGTGTCTATCAAGAAGAAATACAGGATCAATCGAAAGTTACAGCCATAAGAAAAACCCCGAGCTCGTAAGGCTCGGGGTTTCGTTATGCGGATTTGTCCGTGCCTTCTTTTTTGACTTTTCGGGCGAGTGCCAAGATTTGATACACTTTGAAAAAGTCGTAAGCGGCGACGGCGATGATAAAGTACGTCCAGAAGCTGAAGCCGTACTCTTGTACCGAGAAGTACGCGAGGACGGTGAACAACACACCGAACGATAGACTGAAGAGCATCATAACTTTTAATTGTCGCGGCATAACTGCCACCTCATTTCTACATTAAAAATAGTACGAGCATCACGAGCGCGTTGTTAAACGCGTGGATGGCGATCGGAACGATCAATCGTCTTGTCTTTGCATACGCGTAAGAGAACGCGAAACTCATCGCGATATAGACGAGGAATCGATTGTCTTGGTGGATGAGTGCGAATAGGATCGAACTGATACCAAAGGCGATCCAGAAACCGAAGCGCGCGTTCAAGTTCCCGAACAAAATATGACGGAAAAGAATCTCTTCGATGATTGGTCCGAGTAAGACGACTGGCAAAATCATGAGTGGAATAACTTCCACCATATCAGCGATGTTTTGTGTGTTCATCGATTCGACAAGTTCGCCCGAGATGGCCGTCTCAATCAAGTTCGCCACGATGACGAGCCCGTATTGCATCAAAATCCCGAGCCCGATCCATTTGACCGTGTCATTCAAGTTTGACTGAATTCCTTGGGCTTTGTATTGTTTCAAGTCTGGCCAGATGAGCAAGATTGACAGAACAATCGTCACACCGAATCCGATGGCGAGCCAGAGCCCGACGAACGTTTCTGTTAGCCATTCCGGTCGTAACGCTTTAATTACGAGAGGGAACAGCTGGACAAACGCATATAATAAAATCGGGGTGAGGTGCCGGAGACGAATGTTAGGCGCCATCGAAAAACGGGTATTTATCGATTGGTTTGAGTTTAGTGTAGCCAATTCAACACGTCCTTAATCATAAGAGTAAACCTACCTTTTTCTCATTGTAACAAATAAGTTCTCTTGACCGCGAGTAAGAGCATTTTTTAATGTATCCCACTTGATTTTTTTATCTACACATACTACACTAATCAGTGTTAGCACTCCTTTTAAATGAGTGCTAAAACCTTACGATACACATTACATCATTCATATTCGGAGGAGGGTTTTTCCATGTTAAAACCACTAGGCGATCGTGTCATCATCGAAGTCGTGGAGAAAGAAGAAAAGACGATCGGGGGCATCGTGCTTCCTGATACGGCGAAAGAAAAGCCGCAACAAGGGAAAGTCGTCGCAGTCGGTACAGGCCGCGTGACGGACGAAGGCAAGCGCATCGATCTCGACGTGAAAGAAAATGATTTGGTCATCTACTCGAAGTATGCAGGTACCGAAGTGAAGCATGATGGAAAAGAGTACTTAATCGTTCGCGAGAGCGATATTCTCGCAATCGTAGGCTAAGCACCATTATTCAAAAACTTTTTTAGGGGGAAATGAACGATGGCAAAAGATATCAAATTCTCAGAAGATGCACGTCATGCGATGCTTCGCGGTGTCGACGCACTCGCTGACGCAGTCAAAGTAACAATTGGACCAAAAGGACGTAACGTCGTCCTCGAGAAGAAATTCGGCTCACCACTCATCACAAACGATGGCGTGACAATCGCGAAAGAAATCGAACTCGAAGACCGCTTCGAAAACATGGGCGCGAAACTCGTTGCTGAAGTTGCGTCGAAGACGAACGAAGTCGCAGGGGACGGTACGACAACAGCGACAGTCCTCGCACAAGCGATGATTCGTGAAGGACTCAAGAACGTCACGGCGGGCGCGAACCCGATGATTCTGCGTAAAGGAATCGACAAAGCGGTCACACGTGCGCTTGAAGAGTTGAAAGCCATCTCGAAACCAATCGAGTCAAAAGAAGCGATCGCACAAGTCGCGGCTATCTCGGCAGCGGACGAAGAAGTCGGCGAATTGATCGCAGAAGCGATGGAGCGCGTCGGGAACGACGGTGTCATCACAATCGAAGAATCACGCGGCTTCACGACTGAACTCGACGTCGTTGAAGGAATGCAGTTCGACCGTGGCTACTTGTCACCATACATGATCTCAGACTCTGACAAGATGGAAGCGTCACTCGACAACCCGTACATCTTGATCACAGACAAGAAAATCTCGAACATTCAAGAAATCATCCCAGTGCTCGAGCAAGTCGTGCAACAAGGGAAGCCGATCTTGATCGTCGCAGAAGACATCGAAGGCGATGCACTCGCGACACTCGTATTGAATAAACTCCGTGGTACGTTCAACGCGGTTGCCGTCAAAGCACCAGGATTTGGTGACCGTCGTAAAGCGATGCTCGAGGACCTCGCGACACTCACAGGAGGTCAAGTCATCACAGAAGACCTCGGTCTCGACCTTAAATCAGCATCACTTGACATGCTCGGTCGCGCATCGAAAGTCGTCGTCACAAAAGACACAACGACTGTCGTCGAAGGTGCAGGGAACGAAGAAACGATCAAAGCACGCGTTCAAACGATTCGCAACCAAATCGAAGAGACAACGTCTGACTTTGACCGTGAAAAACTCCAAGAGCGTCTTGCGAAACTCGCAGGTGGCGTAGCCGTCGTCAAAGTCGGTGCAGCGACGGAGACTGAGCTCAAAGAGCGTAAACTCCGCATCGAAGACGCACTCAACGCGACACGTGCAGCAGTTGAAGAAGGAATCGTTGCGGGTGGTGGTACATCACTCATCAACGTCATCCCAGCTGTTCGTGCGCTCCTTGCAGAAGTGACAGCGGATGAAGCGACTGGTGTGAAACTCGTACTTCGTGCACTCGAAGCACCGGTCCGTCAAATCGCGGAAAACGCGGGTGAAGAAGGTTCGGTCATCGTCGAGAAGCTCAAGAACGAGTCAGTCGGTGTCGGGTACAACGCGGCAACTGGCGAATACGTCGATATGATCGCACATGGTATCGTCGATCCGGCGAAAGTGACGCGTTCAGCACTTCAAAACGCAGCATCTGTCTCAGCGATGTTCCTCACAACAGAGGCCGTCATCGCAGACAAGCCAGAAAAAGACGCTCCTGCAATGCCTGACATGGGCGGCATGGGTGGAATGGGCGGCATGATGTAATATACATGCAAAAAATATTAAAAATCTCTTTTTGGTTTTTGAACCAAAAAGAGATTTTTAATATTGATACTCCTATATAGTTCTATTTAATACAATTCCTTTGCCGTATTGCTATCAATTTTGTAAACGGTTAGTCTAAAAGTAGAAGACATTGATTGGAAGGGTGAGATATATTGAATTACATACATGTATTAGATAAAACGAAAGATTCAGTGATTGATAGCGACTATCTGACTATAAAAATCGATTATAAATACGCTATAGAGAAGCTATTCCCACTTATTAATCGACTGGATTTTCAAAGAAATTCATTGAATAAAAAGTACTATAAAAGATTGAAGCAGGACATCATTGACGGTTGTGTTTTGCCTCCATTAACAATAGCTTTTGATGATGAAATCTTGAAAGGCTTAATTGGAAATGAGGATATTGGGTTTGAAGAAATTTCTAAACTACTTGATACAAATATAGATAAAGGGTTCATATTGGATGGTATTCAAAGACTAAGTGTTCTAAAAGAAGCCTCGGAAGAAGACGGGTTTGAACTAAATACATCACTATATGCAAATGTCATATTATCTAATTCAATTAATAAATTGTTATACAGAATGATTATCTTGAATAATGGCCAAAGACCAATGTCAGCTAGACACCAAATTGAAATATTGATGAACCGTACCATTGATCACATTGCGACAGATAAAAAGTACCAACAGTTTATATATTCTGAAAAACATAGTGTTAGAGGGGACGGAAAGAGTAAACTTAAAAAAGAGATTTTAGTTAAATCTTATTTGGCCTACTCAACTAAGTCCATTAGTATAGATAATCAAAAAATAATTGAATCAAAGTTGAATGAAATCATTTCTGATAAAATCGTTAGCTCGGAAGTCAAAAATTCTGAAATTGAATTTAACATAATATTTAATTTCTTGATAGAAAAAATTGAAAATGATAAATCTAGTTATAACAAATTTGATTTAATAGAATGGCTTAACAATGAAAATAATTCAATTGGTTTATTTGTCGGAGTTGCAAATAATAATGACTTTTTAAACATAGACTACGATGAATTAATACAAATTATTGAAATTATTGAAGAATTTATCGAAAACATTAATCCTTCTAAAGTTAGGGTGTCGAGTGTTAGAAGAACAGTAGTTTCTGATGTTGTTAAAAACTATAAAAAATTCCTAGAGGATGAGGACTATAGGAATGACTATATCCTGGGGATTTAATAATGAGAATGTATGTGTTGAAGGAGTACTTTACAGAAGAAATGCTTCAAAATATTTTGCAGGGTGTAAAACACAAAATTGAAGTGGAATTAGACGATGATATTCAAATAATTGACAGTTTCACTGCGATTGGTGACAATCCTTTAGATTTTAATAGTGATGAAAAAATCTATTTGTTAAAGCTTTGTCGATTGTTTATGGGTAATTTAGTACTGCATGATATAGATACTGATGAATCTCTACCACAACTACCCTCAGTTTTTCAAAATATGTTTGTTACAAATGATTTAGAAGAAGACGATGAATATAAAGTTGTTGAAATGATAGATTTCATTATTGAATTTTCTAAATGTACTGAAGAAAATAAAATTCAGAATTTATTAGATTCTGAATTTAGAAACAACAGGGAATTCTATAAAAATATTTCAACTGAAATTCAACAATTCGTGACATATCAATCGAGAAAATCTTACTTAACGGCATTTGTTCACTTATATAGAACTTATGAATATATGTCATATGCATTCCCATTAACATATATTCATAACACTAGTGATTTTTATGATAGCTACGATCAATTAAGAAAGTTTTTCCATGATACAAATTCTGCAGAACTAGCTTTCTTTTCAAGATTCTTAAATGAAGTCTTTTTAGAAAATGATTATATATCTGATGAATTGTATGGTCAAAATTTTGAGATTAGCTTTCAAACCAGTAATTATGATGATATTAAAAGAACCTTACATCCAATAGTAACTTTAGTAAATAATAAAACCAAAAAAGTGAATAAAGATTTGACTCGAAAAGGGTTCCCTAGCGTTGATAATGTAATTAACTTTGACGATGAAACTAGCTCTTTAAATATCCAAATCTTAGTTTTCCATGATTTCATTATTGAATTACGTAATAAAATTTTTCATTTCAAAGCGTCGAGAAGAGATTCTATAATGCCGAATAATATATATTTTGAAGAAATTTTTGAAATTCTAAATATCCATATTTATAATTGGATTGCAATGATTTTTAAATTTATTCTTCATTCTGCTCTGGAAAATCATGAACGATAAAAAGATAAATTATATTAAGTATTAAATAAGGAGCGACGAGTTGATTCGTCGCTCCTTATTTGTTCAATCCGTCTGTTTCCGATTATACATCACGACGCTACCGACGAATGCTGCAAGCGCCCAAGCCGTAAGCAAACCGAGCTCTAGCCCGACAGCACCGAAGTTCGCACCGTCTTCCACTTGATGGGCGACGTCAATCAAGAGTACGTTCGGTAAATATTCGAGCAATCCGATGATGGCGAAACGGTCTTGTAGTGGCAACAACATCGGTGAGAACGAGAAGAAAAAGAACGGCAACATGACAATCAGTGAAGCTTCCATGACCGTCTTCGTCATCAAGCCGAACATCGTTCCGATCCCGATATAAAAGAATGTCGAGACGATGAGCGCGAGGGCGATCACAGCCAGATTTTTTGGAGCGTAATCCATCAAAAATGACGAGGCTACGATGAGGATCATCGTCGTCACGAACGTGAGGGCACTCTTTCCGAGCAAGATGTCGAGCGTGCTCGCCGGGGACAACATGAGCCCGCGAAGCGTGTTCTTCTCTTTCTCTTCGGCAATCAACGCACATTGTACGAAGATGGCCACGAGGCTAAACGTGATGTTGATGACGAAGTACGTGATATCGACGCCGCCGTCACCGATTCGCGAATAGAAGACAGCGAAGAAGAGCGGCATGATCAAGGTCGACGAGACGAACAAGTTTCGAGACAAATCTTTATAGTCTTTTTGGAAAATGGCGAGTGCGCGTTTCAATGAAAAAGTCATGATAATTTCCTCCCTGTCACTTCGATAAAGATGTCGCCGAGTGTCGGCTCATTGGAATGGATCGATGCGATATTTTTAGCACACATCTGTTTATGGAGCCAGTCTGCGCCTTCGTCGGTTTGCGTCACTTCATGCGTCTGACCGTTGTTCAATTCGACTCGCATCGAACCAGTCGCATATTTCCTGCGCAATACGTTCGGGGCATCGAGCAGTTGAATCGACCCTTGATGTAAGAAAGCGACACGATCACACAGCTCTTCGGCTTCCTGCATATCGTGTGTCGTCAGAAAGATGGTCGTTCCGTTTGCCTTCAACCGTTCAATCCCTTTATAGATATGTCGAGAGTTGACCGGGTCGAGAGCCGATGTCGGTTCATCTAGAAACAGTAACTCTGGCTCATGAAGAAGGGCACGTGCGAGCGTCACCCGTTGCAACATCCCTCTAGAGAGTTTGTCGATGCGCTTCTTCCGTTCCCCGCTGAGGTTGACCATGTTCAATACCTCATCGATCCGAGTCTTTGGTTCATCATAGAGGTCACAATATAAGCTCAGGTTCTCTTCTATAGAAAGTCGTGTATAAAGACCACTATTGTCCGTCAACACGCCGATGCGTTTACGGTACTGTTCTTGTTTCAAATCAGCGACCGGTACGCCGAATACGGTAGCATCACCGGCCGTCTGTGCGAGTTGTGACGTCAAGATTTTTATCGTTGTCGTCTTTCCAGAACCACTCGGTCCCAAGAAGCCGAACACTTCTCCTTTTCCAACTGTAAACGTCACATCATGTAACGCTTCCTCGTTTCCAAACAATTTCTTTAACCCGTTCACTTGAATGATTGGTTCCATTCCCGTTCCTCCTTGTCGATGTCGTCTTGCTTGCCTCTATCGTATAGGGAATGGGGGAAGGCTGCACTAAAATGGCGATAAATGGCGCTTATCAGGAGTTGAATGAAACGAATAGAACTGTGAATGGAGACTATTTGAGCCCCATCATCGTCTTCAATTCTGCCATTTTTGTCTTGGATAACGGAATCGTTGTCTTCTCTGAATCATCCAAGACGAGACTGAAGCTATTTTTCGTATAGGTGATGACTTCGCGCACACGTTGTAAGTTCACAAGGTATGACCGATGGCAACGGAAGAAACCGTACGGGGTCAAACGCGTCTCGAGCTCGTTCATCGTGAAGACGCTCGGGAACTGATCCGATTGACTATGTAAAATCGACTGTCCGTCCTGACTTTCGATGAAGTCGATTTCAGGAGGGTCGAGTAAGATGATTTTTTCGTTCACTTTCGTCGGGATTTTCTCGAAACGGACGTGAATGACTTCAGATGGAATTTCTGTATCAGCTGTATCTTCAGACTCCACATCTAACAGGCGCAAGTGACGGTGGTCGATCCGATAAACGGTCGATGTCATGAAGAGCGCACTCTCCATGTTGCTCGTCAACACGAGGACGGCTTTTTGTCTGGACGTTAATGTCTGTAAAGTATCGCGTAAAAGGTGGCGTGTCTCTTGGTCCACGTCTTGGTCAGGTTCTTCAAACACATACAGGTCACGATCCTGGAGAAGCAGCGCGGCGTACTGCGTGCGTCTGACAAGGGAGCGATTAAGACGGTGGAGGCGGTGCTTGCGGTAAGTCGTGAGTTGAAGTTGCTGCATCACCGAGTCGACCGAGTCAGTTGAATCATATAGGCGCTTGGTGAAGCGCAAATACTCCTCGATGGTGAGTCGGTCGTATAAACCGTCCCGGATGGAGAAGAGGGACAGTGTTGAAGCATGGTTGATGTTCCCGGTATAAGTCGTGATTTCCTGACTGATGAGACCGAAGATGATTTCTCGGGAAATGACGCCACAGTGGATAGCCGCCAACTCACCTGGTTGGATCGTAAATGAAATGTTTTCGAGAATGAGTGTGTCTTGTTGGCGCACCGAGACGTTTTGGAAAGTAAGCACCGAATCCCTCCCTTTTTAGTGGAATTATACCATTATCTGATTTAGAACTCGGAAAGTGATGCGTAATCATTTAAAAAGGTATTGTATGATAAAATGGATATAATTTGAAATCAAAAGAGAGTAGGTCTGTTGTATGGTTAAAGTCATTCCATTCACATTCGAAGAAAGTAGTCTACATAGCATCGATGATACAGAAACATATGTGAACTATCCGGTGATTTACATTTTGAATGGAGAGAAAGAAGCATACATTGGTGAAACGGTTCATTTTAAAAAGCGAATGAAGCAACATCTAAAGCTTAAACAAACGGAACGGAAACAGCTGAGTCAAATTCATCTCGTCAATCATGACAAGTTCAACCGTTCAGCAACATTCCATCTCGAAACAAAGCTCATCAATTATTTTTTAGGAGATGAGAAGTATACACTTCAGAATAAAAGTAAAACTGCGAACGACTTCACGCACAATTACTATAATAAAAATTATTACGACAACGAATTGTTTCCCGAACTTTGGAATGAATTACATCGTAAGGGGCTTGTTCAAAATGAACTTCACGCCATTGAAAATAAGGATATCTTCAAGCTGTCTCCGTTTAAAGAGTTATCTGTCGAACAGTTAGATTTAAAAGAGAAGGTACTCGACTTTTGTGAAACGCAAATGTCGAAAGCGGATCCGAATGCAACATACGGAGATTTATATGTGATTGAAGGGGAAGCAGGTGTAGGGAAGAGTGTTGTCTTGAGCTCAATCTTTAATACAATCCAAGCTCGAACAAAAGACACTAATTCAACACTTCATCAGACAAAAAATTATTTGGTTGTTAATCATGAAGAGATGTTGAAGACCTATAAAGGAATCGCCAAGCAAGTGAAACACCTTAAAGCAGGGGACTTCATAAAACCGACGCCGTTATTGAATAAACTGAAAAATCATAAAGCCGACATTATCTTTGTGGACGAAGCCCACTTGTTGCTGACGAAATCAGATCCCTATAACAATTTCCGGCAAAACAATCATCTCGAAGAGTTGCTGAAGAAAGCCAAAATTGTCATCGCTATTTTTGATCAACATCAAGTATTGAAACTGAAGAGTCACTGGAATTCACTCAAGTTGGATGATTATAAAAAGAAAGCAAGGACAGTAGAGACTTACAAACTAACCAGTCAATTCCGAATGCAAGCAGATGAAGATATGATGAACTGGGTCAACACATTTAAAGAAAAACGAATCAATCCATTACCGAAATCTAAGCGATACGATTTACGAATATTTGAAACGTTAGAAGAGATGCACCGTGCCATCATCGAGCAAGATCGACGATACGGCTTGAGTCGGGTCGTTTCGACCTTTGACTTTTTACACAAAAAGGACGGAGACACCTATTATGTATATGAGTCGAACGGAAATTATAAAATGCCATGGAATACAACCGGTGGAAAAACGACGTGGGCTGAAAAAGCAGAAACCATCGCCGAAGCCGGCTCTATCTATACGATTCAAGGATTTGATTTGAACTATGTTGGTGTCGTTTTAGGCCCATCCGTATCCTATGATGAGGAGCAGGAAGGTCTAATGATTGACCCGAATTTATATAAAGATACGGGAGCCTATGCTGGAATCGAAGGTATTGAGAATGTTGATTTGGCAAAAGAACAGATTGTCTTGAACTCGATTAACATATTGATGAAGCGTGGCGTCAAAGGCCTCTATCTATATGCATCTGATGAATCGCTACGACGAAAATTATTGAAGTTACAAAGAGAGAGGGTATAAATATGAACGAAGTACAACGATTAATGGATGAGGTCATTAAATTCCGAGATGAGCGCGACTGGGCGTTCCATCATAACCCGAAAGACTTGGCGTTATCGTTATCACTTGAGGCAAGCGAGCTCCTTGAGGTATTCCAATGGGTGTCGAGTGAAGAAGCGCTTGAGACGAAGAAGACGGAGATGGAAGAGGAATTGGCAGATGTGTTGATTTACGCGTTGACGTTCGCTCACGCTGCCGGAATCGATGTTTCGAAAGCAATTGAAGACAAGCTTGTGAAAAACGCAGTGAAATATCCGAGTCCGCAAAAATGACCGAGGAGTTCTATATGAACATTCCATCCGATCGATTTATGATTCCTTGTCATTTAATGGGGCCTCATTTTTCTCCTTGCGCTGCATCAGAGAAAACAGGTATTCAATTTTATAAGCAAACGGAAGTTGGAGAAATTGAGCATATCGGAAAACGTAAAGAAATCGCTAAGGTAGGTCATGCGTCGTTTGAACCACCACTTGAATTTCAGAAAATGGAAAATCCGTATATCGGACTTTTTTGGATGATTGACACTCTGGCAGAACATATTGATACCCTTCGCTCTTGTGGAGCCGATGATATCTGGATTGATTTGGGTGTGGTCTCTCACTTAGATGTGAAGTTAGAATTTGAACCAGATTTCTTGATGAAGCTTGTGAACTTAAAGATTCCATTTTTGATTAGTGGATATATAGAAACTGCTGATGAATAATAGCAATATGAAAAATATGAGTGACATCTGTATACTTTAAAGCCAGGTTATGAATAAAAAGAAGTACAATCCATCAGGACTGTACTTCTTTTTGTAACACATCTTTCATGACCTCAATTGTCGTCTGAATCGATGCAAATTCTTCATTTAGACTAGCGAGCGACACATCATGGATGACCTCTGCAGGGATCCATGTCCCGCTGATCGATTGTCGGTCGAACGTTGCCGTCGCATCGGAGACAACAATCGGATTGAATCCCAAGTTTCCTGCCATCCGTGCGGTCGTTTCGACACAATGGTTCGTGATTAATCCGGTGATGACAATCTGTGTCGCACCAAGTGATTCGAGTCGTTCCTGTAAGTCTGTTCCGATGAAGGCGCTATTCACCTGTTTCGTTAAGATGACATCTTGTTCACGAGGTTGAATGAAGTCTTGGAACAAATGACCATCTTTTTTGAAATAGAAGAGTGAGGTCGGAACGTTCGTGACATGTTGGACATAGATGATTGGTTGATCATGATGTTCCCACGCTTCAATCAACCGTGCGATATTCTCTTCGCATTTTGGATTGTTGCGGTTTCCCCAGATTGGATCATGAAAGGCTTGTTGGACATCGATGATGAGTAATGGAACGACTGTCGTTTGCATGTTGATTCCCCCTTAAATTGGATACTTCAAGTGTATGCAACGGAGGAATATAGATACATAGAGGTTTTACGGAAGTTTCAGCGAATGACTTTAGAAAGAACGGATTATGTATCGTTTCACTTTAATTTTGAAAGGTGAATGCCAAATGGATGAAATAGATCGCCATATTCTTGAATTGATGCAACAACAAGCCCGGATCTCGATGACCGAATTAGGACGACAAATTGGATTGTCTACGCCTGTTGCGACAGAACGGGTGAAGCGACTCGAAGAACGTGGAGTCATCACAGGCTATCGGGCTGTCATCAATCCTGAAAAGATGGACAAACACGTGACCGCCTTTATTCTTTATGACACCCATCGTTGTGAGGCGTTCCGTGAATTTTGTCGTCAACAGCCGTCCGTGATCGAATGTCATCGCTTAGCCGGGCAGTACAGTTACCTCGTCAAAGTGGTAACGGAAAACGTGCGCACATTAGAGACGTTCATCGACGAATCGATGGAATACGGTCGTCCCTCATCTTTGATAAATCTATCTTCACCAGTATCATTCAGACCCGTTTTATGAAAGCGATGGAGTGACTTTTAACAGTGAGAGTGATTGCGAGCTAGTAAAAGAGAATAGATGAAATTTTTTCAGTACAAATTGATTTTTAATCAAATGAAAAGGAGGGGGACACGATGTCGCACGATGAGCGTTTACGAGAAATAACTAAGGCTCGCCTACTTACGAACCGTATTAATGTCACGTTATCGCTCATTCTTTTGTTAGGGGGATGGATGATGTGGTGGTTTGAAGAGTTCTCTCTCATTCAAGTTCTCTTGGGAATCCTTTTACTCATTCCACCTCTTTTGATGGTTCATATGTGGAGACGTACCCGAATGTTGCTTCGTTTCAATGAAGCGATGGAATATCAACGTATAGTTTGGTCGGAGTTCATTCTTGCGCTGGTTGTCGTCTGCATATTGATCGGAATTGCAACTACGATCATCCTAACCGAATCCTTTAGCTTATCGACTGTTGCACTCCTGGTCATGTTCGTCACGGCCCTGATGTCTAGACACGTTGATCAGCGGATGAAGCAAATCGACCCTGAACATGTGACGTACGCAAATCTCGCTCGATATCAGACGAAACGCAGCTAACCTGAGTCAGCTACGTTTTGTGTTCGAATCTAATTGTTGTTCGATGTGGTCGAGACGTTCGATTAATACTTGTATCTGCTTCGAACGTTCACGTTCCATAAAGAGTTGCTCGTCTGCTCGTTTCTCAGAACGTGCCACGACATTACGAATCCACAAAATACCGATGATTAGTACAACGATTGGCAAAATCGTGAAGATGAGTCCGAATAATGAGACCATGATGACGTTCATATAGACATACCTCCCTTTCTACGTCTTCATTATACTTCCAAATATAACCTGTTTGAAAGGGGGAACCGTGGTATTTCAAATCCGACATGCATAAACTAAAAAAAGGAGTTCGATACATCATGACGTTTACTACATTTCAACGAGTCGGTACGTATCTATGAAACGGCCGACCCGACTTGGTACGGACGATGCGGGTTATGTCATCAACCAGACGTCCATCCGTCATATACAGCCTGAGTTTGAAACTGTCCTTTTTAAAGCAATCGAATTGGTGAAAGAAGCATTCGATGAACAGCTACACAGCATATACCTTTATGGAAGTATCGGGCGCGGGACGGCCGTTGCCGGGCAATCGGATTTAGACTTAACCGTACTCGTTCACGAAGATGTAGATGCGACGGAATTGGTGGAACGGACGGAGCGATTGCTAACGCAACATTCGGAAGTCATCAAAATCGATTATGATATCGGGCGTCTGGATGTGGCACTGAATCCGGCGAACCGTTTTGAATGGGGCTTTTGGTTACGACATCTCTGTACGTGTGTGGACGGGGAAGATGTCTCGACTCGATTCCCACGCATGAAGCCGGATGATCGTGTGAGTGAGGCGTTGAACCAGGACTTGGTTTCTTCGATTGAAGCGGCCAAGTCGAAATTGCTTCGTGGACAGATGTCACATCTGGAGAAGCGCTCCATCGTGAAGCGCGTCATCCGAGGTTGGTATTTAACAATCAACGTGAAGGACGAGAGTTTTGCATCGACTGTAGAAGCGAGCTTGGCGATTCTACAACTCTATTTCCCGGAAGATCAGCGAGTAGCGAAAGGAGAAGCGCTGTTGAGACAAGATGACATCACAAATCAACGGCTTCTAGACTATTTGAATGAAATCGATTGGATTTAATGATGTAGCTCCTCGATTGGGATATATCCGTTCGGTCGTCTTCGCTTCACGTCTGTGTCAAAGAAGAAATAAGGGACATATAAAGCGCTTGATACGTACATAATGATGACAAATTCGATTGCGGTCGAACATTGAATGAGGTCGAATAAAAATAGAGACCATATGGGATATGAAACGAGACACATCGCCGCAGTCATCCGACCCTTAGTTTGAATAAAACGGTACAAAATGCGCATCAATACGATATAAGGGAAGAATAGATAATAGAACATATTTTTCAATTGATGTCGTCCTTTCTTGCATATGTAAAACCATCTAACTCAATATAATCGAGGAGAGACGGACGACAAAGGAGAATTTACAATGAAATCAATCGCCATCATTGGAGCTGGTGTCAGCGGGCTTTATGCTGCGACCCAACTTCATCAAAAAGGATATGACGTCACCATCTTTGAGGCACGTGATCGTATTGGTGGTCGTATCTTGACGAAGGACGGTTATGACCTCGGACCGACGTGGTATTGGCCGGATACGGAGAAGACCATCTCTGAACTCGTGGATACACTTGGACTCGAGTCATTCGTTCAACATACGACAGGACACATGGTGCTCGAACGTCAAACGACGACCACACCGGAACGACATGTGTTACCGAAAGAAAGCATCGTCTTATCTAAGCGTTTAGTCGGTGGGATGACGAGTCTGATGGAAGCTCTGCATGCGAAGTTGCCCGATGACATCGTTCGGCTTGGGCATCGCCTCACGTCCATTGACCGACAATCGGACCGAGTCCAACTGACGTTTCAAAATGGTTCGGTGCATCACACGGATGACGTGATCCTTGCGATTCCACCTCGTCTCGTTGCGGAAGTGGCAATTGAACCGGCATTGTCAGCGCAAACGCGAAAAGCGCTCAAAACAACTCCCACATGGATGGCTTCTCAGGCGAAAGCGCTCATCGTATACGAGACACCGTTCTGGCGAGAAGAAGGTCTGTCTGGCTTTGGGATGAGCTGGGTCGGTCCACTTCAAGAGATTCATGACGCTTCTCTGATAGATGGACCAGGTGCGCTGTTCGGATTTTTCCGTCTGTCACCGGGAGAACGGGAAGCGTTAGGAGAAGGACAAGTAAAGACGCGCGTCATCGAACAACTGGAGAAGCTGTATGGTTCGAAAGCGAATGACTTCTTGCGATTTCATTATATGGACTGGTCGAGAGAATCAGAGACAGCGACATCTGACGATTTCCTGCCGCTCACAGCATTCCCGGCTTACGGTCCGATTGAGCTCGGAGACCGTCTCCATTTGATTGGTTCGGAGACGGATGCGCAGTTCGGGGGACATATCGAAGGGGCGTTGCGGTCGGCGAATCGAATCGTACAAGAGTTGGTATAACGAAAAAGACAAATCGTCCGACTAGCGGCGATTTGTCTTTTTTATTTAAATTTTTGAATCATCAACGCGAGCGAGCGGTTGATCATTTTCATCTCGTCATCTTCGAGGACGGAGAACATCTCTTCAGCGAGGCGTTCTTCAATCGCATCGATTTGTTTCGAGTACGCCAGGCCGTTCGGACCAAGTCGGATGAAGCTTTCTCGAAGGTTCTCGGGATTCTTTTCCCGCATGACAAAGTCGCGTTGCTCGAGCACTTTGAGCACCTGACTGACGGCACTTTTGGAGATGGACATCTTCGTCGCAATCTCCGTCGTCGTCCACGTCTCTCGGCGTTTAAAGAGAAGTAGCATCTGTTCTTGTTGATAGCTCAGCTCGAATTCGTTCAGTTCCGTGAAATATTTCGTGAACAGCAAGTCAAGCTCATCGATTTGGCGATACATCGTGAGGACTTGTTGCTTTCGTGTTTCATTCAACGTGTCATTCATCCTTTCTTTACGGTGTCCGCCGGAACGTTTCGCTCCGAAGATATAAGAGGACACCACACACTAATCCGATTATACCAAATGCCAATAAGAGCGTTTGAATCGGCACGGACAAGGCAACAAGCACCGATAGGATGGCAAACGCAATCGGTTCAAGGCCTGAGGCGGCGAGCGACATGATGCTCATGACACGCCCGATTTTGTCAGAGTCGCTTTGTTCCTGCATGATGGTGACCGTCGGCAAGTAGACGAGCATGATCATAAACCCGCTCATAGAAGCCGCGACCGCGAGAAGCGGAATCGATTGGACTTGCGTGTAGAGGAAGAAGGCGCCGAGTGTCAGGAACAGGGCGCGGAAGACGAAGCGTCCACGATGAACCGACCGTAACAATAGAATCAGGAAGCTTGCAACAAATGTCCCGACAGCGAGCCCGCCTTCGATGATACTCAAATCAAATGCTGTCCCTCCGACCGCACCAACGAGAATCGGGATACTCATGATGAGTGGTCCCATGACGAACAAGTTGACGATGGCAATGGCGAACGTCCCACTACGTAACACAGGTGTTTGCGATACGTAACGAATGCCCTCTTTCAAATCAACGAGTACATCTTTCGGTGAGAGCGGCGCGACCTCGGGAATATTGTCTTGAATCAACCGTGGCATAATCAAAATCGCGGAGAGGAAAATCAATGCAGCCGACGTGCCGAAACTGAGACCAAAACTTCCCCACGTCAGTAGGATCCCTGCAAGGAACGGACCGATGACGAACATCAACTCGAGCGACCCTTGGAAAAGGGAGTTTGCCCGTTGCAACTGTTGACCTGATACGATTGAAGGCATAAGTGATGACAGTGCCGGGTAAGACATGCCGTCTAAAAGACCAAACAATACGGAGATGATCAAGAGGGCTGTCACCGAATACGCGTCAGCGAAATGGAGCGCAACGACAATTAACATCAACACGCCTTGTCCGATATTTGTTAAGCATAACAAGCGACTCTTTTGGAATCGATCAGCGAACACACCGCCGAATACCATCATGACGACACGCGGCAACGAGACCGCCGTCAAGATAATCCCGAGGAGTGCCGGTTGCTTCAACACGTCGATCGTCAACCATGAGACGCTCAAGAAGAAAATCGAAAACCCGAGCGTGAGCGTCATTCCGGATAACCAAGTGAATACGAACCGAGTATTCTTCAATAAATTCATGTTAATAACCTCTTACTTTCATTCTTCAACATATAGTTAAGTTAACTAAACTATACGGTGAGAAATTCATATCGTCAAGAAGCATGACTGTGGTATGAAAATGTAAAATAACGGAACTTTTATCGTGTTCATCCCGTATAGTGGAATAAGAGGTGAATCAAGATGAACAAACAAGATCGGATTAATACGATTTATCGTTATCAACAGCGTTGGCTCTTTTGGAGAATGGGACTGGCAGGTCTGACTGGGATGTTTGTCTTTCTTGCGCTGCAGTCTGACGGTGCGTCAAAGTATATCATTCCATTAGGAGTCACATTAGCAGGCATGTTGTTCGCCATCGGACGAGAGCGGCGCTTCGTCAGGAAGTTGACCGCTGTAGAACAAGCCAAGCGCATCATCGATTGGCAATATGTATCGGAAATGGGACTCCTCATCTTGTTGGCGATTCTCTTCCCATTCATCGTCCTAATCAATTGGCCGGCATGGTCGCTTTTCATTGTCTTCTTAGGCGGGGTCATCTTATTGCAAGTCGCACAGAAAAAGCTCGACCGGCAGATGCCGCAGTATGACGAAGAGCAGCCGATGCGCCGCGAAATCAAACTCGACTTCGTGAAAGACTGAGGTGATACCGTGGACAAAGCAGAGCGATTTGAAAGAATTGAACAGTTTGAGAAACGATATACTCGTCTCAACATCATCGTGAGCGTAATCATGCTAGGCGTATCCATCTATTTTCTTTCGACATGGAGTCCGTATAGCATTCTTTTACCCGGTGTCGCACTTCTCTATACGACATGGCTTGAATGGAACAAGATGAAACTGCAGCAATCCTTCAATGAATCGACACGCTATCATCGATTGTTGCGGATTGATTTTACTGTCATGTTGATGAGTTTGATCTGGTTCATGATTTTGATTGGGTTGCATTTCAACGGAATCGATATCTTACCGTGGATGAGTTGGACGCTCCTGATTGGCGGGCCGTGTCTCATATTGATTCCACTTTGGATTGATCGAAAACAGTCCGCGCTTGATGAGCACCACGTCACATCAGGCGAGTGGACCCGGGCAAACCGGGAACGTTTGAAACATACGTTAGATGATATTTCAAGGAAAGGTCGTAAAGATTCATGACAAAGATAGAACGGATTCAAGTAATCGGAGGATATCGGCAGTCACGACAAACCCTCCACCTTTGGCTCACGGGAGCCCTTATTTTTTGTAACAGTTTTGTGCTCGGTTTTGATACATGGTGGATATGGGGAATCGGTTCGGTCCTCACGGCTGCCCTACTCATAGGGCTGACGATCAAAGAAGGACGTGTCTTACAGATTTTCACGGTGGGTCGAGGCATCCTACTGACAAAACGCTTATATCGCCTCTATTCCTACTGGATTGGAGCGGTCACAGCAGCGGTTCTCTTCAGTCGTCTGCAAATTGCACCTGTCGCATGGATCATCTTCGGTCTAGGCATCGTCATGTTAGCATGGACGCACTATCAGACCGTCCAGCAATTGCGACAAGCCGACCCGGAGCAACCAACACGAGATGAGGTGACAAAGCATTACCGCTCGTATGAAAGGAGTACATATGCTGACGAAAGAAAAGCGACTTGAACAATTACTGAAGCAGGATGACAGTCATTGGCGTTGGGGGTGGGGCATCGCCATCGCGACGATTGTAATGACGCTCGTGATTGCCACGCAGTCCAAACTCTACGCTCCACTCCTCGTCTTCATCAGTTTCTTTCCGTATCTCTGTTTTGAATGGCGGAAGACAAAACTGCTCCTGACCTTTAACGAGGATGCGCGTTACCAACGTCTGGTGTATACAGACTTTGGCATCCAGTGGCTCTGCTTCGTGTTGACTATCTGCTTATTGGCGGCCTATTATGCCGACTCGTTGTCTCCCGTCGTCGCCATTGCCGGGCTGTTCGGAATCGGTGTGATGTCGATTCTGGCACCTTATGTCATTAATCGACACTTACACTCGCTCGATGCGTATCATGTACGAGGGAAAGAATTGCGTGAAGCGCGCGATCAACGCTTCCGTGAGTCCAAAACGAACCCCTGAGAAGGGTTCGTTTTTTGTTTGAGGACATCGGTCCTTTTCTTCTTCGGTACGGAGGAGTAAGCTGACAATGTACATAGAACTACTAGAAGAATCGAGGAAGACATTCATGTTAGCTATTTTGATTGGATTGACGATTGGGATTTTATTGCCGATGCAGACGAGTGTCAACTCACGTTTGCGTCAGGTGGTCGGCTCCCCGTTCGTTGCATCTTTTTTATCGTTTACGGTTGGGACCATCTTTTTGTCCCTATTGCTCTTCTTGACCGGACAGTCATTCGGATTTGAAAGTGCGGTGATTCAGGAAGGTCCGGGTTGGATGTGGATTGGCGGACTGTTAGGGGTCTTGTTCTTAACGGGAAATATCTTGCTGTTCCCAAGACTCGGGAGTGTCCAGACGGTCATCATGCCGATTTTTGGACAGATTTTGATGGGGTTGTTGATTGACCATTTCGGTTGTTTCAATTCTGTCGAACACCCAATTACGGTGCTTCGTTTGTTCGGAGTCGTGCTCGTCTTGTTCGGAGTCATCGGAACGGTCGCGTTATCCGACTGGCTCAACCGCCGAAGAGGCAAACTGGTCGTCTCCATGGAAACGGACACGGGGAATCTGAACCTTTGGCGACTGTTTGGGATTTTCACAGGGATGATGAGTGCCACGCAAACGGCCATTAACGGCTATTTGGGAACAGTGCTCGAATCGGCTCTGAAAGGGGCATTGGTCTCTTTCGTTGTCGGAACGTTGGCGCTCTTACTCATTTTACTCGTCTCACGCCAACCCGTTCCGCTCGGTCAACTGAAAGGTCAACCGTGGTGGATTTGGCTCGGTGGAATCATTGGGGCGCTCTTCATCGGAGGAAACGTCCTCATCGTTCCGATTGTCGGGACAGGAATCGCTGTCATCATCGTCATCGTCGGACTGTTATGCGGTAGCTTACTGATTGACCGTTTCGGTTGGTTCGGAGCGAAGAAGAATCCGGTCACTGGTGTGCAACTCGTGAGTCTGGTTGTCATGGTCATTGGGATTGTATTGATTCGTTTATCTTAAGGGGGGAAAACGATGCGAGGAGTATTATTTGCAATCAGCGGAGGCTTCTTTCTAACGTTACAAAGTGTTGCGAATGCTCGAATCAGTTCACAGATTGGGACGTGGCAAGCGGCGACGTTGACACAATTCACTGGATTCGTCGTCGCACTTCTCGTCATGCTGGTGCTTCGGGACCGCACGTATGTCGAGATGCGGCACGTGAAGCCGCTCTATTTATCTGGCGGAGCATTTGCGGCGATTATCTTATTTAGTAATATGACGGCCGTCCATAAACTCGGGGTCACGATGACAATCTCGTTGTTTCTCATTGCGCAACTGGCGCTCGCGCTCGTCATCGATTGGCGAGGATGGTTCGGAATGGTGCGACGGAAGTTGAACGGGGCTCAGTTGATTGGTGTGTTCATGATGATTGCGGGGGTCATCTTATTAAAATGGTAGGGGGAAACGTGCATGGTTGACGCGTATGTGAAGCAATTTGAATTGACTGTCTTACCAGAAGAAGCGCAGAACGAATTGCAGCTCGTCCGATACGAGCCAGGAGACGTCATCTGTACGCAAGGTGATGAAGCAGGGCATCTCCGCTTCTTAGTAAAGGGAAAGATTCGCGTTTCCCATACTTCTGCTACCGGGAAGCGCCTCGTCCTCTCCTTCAAATATCCGCTCGATTTGATCGGGGACATCGAATATATTCAACGTACCCCGTTTTTGAATACGGTCGAGGCGGTCACGTCAGTTGAGATGCTTGTCATTCGGTTCGATGACTTGGTTCGTCATGCACATCAAAATGTTGCGTGGTTACACTATTTATTGGAAGAAATCACGCGAAAGTTCGAACGGAAATCACAATCGCTCAGCTTCAACTTGTTCTATCCTGTCGAAGTGCGCTTGGCGAGTTATCTGTTATCGATGACGCCGAATGACCAAACACTCGGCTCGACGGTCGACCAATTGACGGATATCGCTGATTTGATTGGGACGAGTTATCGTCATGTGAATCGGACGCTCAAGCGTTTCGTCGAGGCAGGATTGATTGAACGAAATCGGCGGATAATCACGCTCGTCGATCGGGAAGGTTTGTTGGAGATTGTCGGGGAGAGCATTTATGAATAGGAGGGGAGACATATGGCGATTGGCATGATGCTTGCTGTCATCGGTGGGATGCTCGTCTGTGTGCAAAACACGTTTAACGCCAACGTCAAGAAGCGTGTCGGGGCATGGGCGACGACGACACTCGTCCTTGGACTCGGATTTTTGGCATCGCTACTCATCGGTCTGTTTCAGGAAGGTGGCGCCTTGTTCCGAGTAGATGAGATGGAGACGTGGTACTGGTTCAGTGGAATCCTCGGCGTCGGGGTCGTCATGAGTGTGACACAAGGGGTCGAGCGGCTCGGACCGAGTTACGCCCTCTCGATTGTCATGGTGTCTCAAATCTTGTTCGCGCTCCTCTGGGATACGTTAGGATGGTTCGGCTTAAATGCTGTCCCGTTCACATGGAAGACGGTCGTCGGGATTGTCTTGATTGTCGGTGGGGTGCTCGTGTTTCAGTTGAGTGGGAAGGTAAAACCAACTCGCGCGGCGGTGAACCGTGCGAGTTGAACGTTAAAAAAGTTCCACGTTTTGAACGAATCCTTTTTAGAAAGACACGTATACGTTAGAAGAACAGAATGGAAGGGGTAATCATATGCAACGAGTGATGGACATGGCGTGGGCAATCTTGAATCTGGGATTGTTGACGATGATTGGAGTCTTTTTATTTCGATTCCTTCGCCGAGACTCAAATTGATCAGCATCTGACAATCGTCAGATGCTTTTTCCTTTTTAATGGGAAAAACTCGAAAGTTTGCTTATGGATTGTTAAGATATAGATATCGATAAATTGGATGATTTTTACTATTGGAGGTGTGTGTGGTGTTACGGGAAGAACGAATGGAATATCTGTACGACAAATCATGGACTAAAAAGGGTCCGCTACTAGTGATCATCATCGGTGTAGTGACAGCGCTTTGGTTATTGTTCAATGATTCAAGGATGAACCTGTCCCTGTTCATCTTTTGTGCGGCACTGCTTATGCCGATTTTGGTGGCGACGTGGCATAAAATCCAGTTGTTTTTACAGTTCAATGACTCATCTACGTATCAGCGCTTTATCTATTTGAAAGGGGCGGTCCAGTTCGCTCTCTTGATTGGAACTTTAGCGCTTTTGGCGCTGTATGCACTGAAATACATATCGCTTGATACATTGAGCCTTGTCTGTGCAACGTTGATTGCGAGTTGTCTCATTCTCGAGTCATGGATTGACTGGAAAATTCTAAAGATTGATGACGAGCATGTGGTCGAGAGTTTGTTGGGACTCGTGAACCGGAAATAAAAAGGAGTGTAGGGTTGAGTGATTGTCTGGAGAGATGAAATTGACCATACGAATACATTGCCGGATCTGACAGAAGAAATCCTGAGAGATGTCGAGTCACGTCTCGGCGTGAAGTTACCGGAAAGTTATATCGAATTGATTCGAACACAAAATGGAGGATTCATCGAGCAACGTGAATTATCCGTGATCCTAAACGGGCTAGACGATTCGATTGTGATTGATTCCATTATGGGCATGAATTTACAAGAAGGACTAGTTGAATCAAAAAACCTTTTGAAAGAGTGGGGCGTTGAGGATGAACGTCTGATTGCATTCACGGGCGATGGACACTATTTCCTCATGTTCGATTATCGCGATGGGGTGACTCCTAAGATTGCTTTGTTAGATACGACGGCTGAAAAAATCGATGTGCTATTCGATTCGTTTGATCAATTCAATGAAGCGCTAAACGTTATCGAGACCGATTCATTCGTGGGAATAAGTGAAGGGGACACGCTGTTAGATTATGCACAAAATCTACTATACAGTGAAGTGACGAGTGAAAAAACATTTGGTGCGAACATTTGGTTAAATTCACTAGACGTTCTCGATGTTAAAGAGTTGGTCGTGGAGCTTCTCACATGGATGGATGACGATACATTGCGCGAGACCGCAATTTCTACGATTCAAAGCACCATCATTTCACGTCGTTTGCGCCAGAAAGAGTTGATTGAGGCATTTTTCAGTTCGTTATTGAAACGTGATGATGCATACAGTAAGCAGTGCTATGAAGAGACGACATACATCTTAGAGAATGGGATTGAGCCGGATTGAAGCTTAATCTTGGAACGATTCATAAATATGATTAACGAAAACACATGAGGGGGATTCGATGGTAGACCATGAAGTCAGACTAGAACAGATGTTGAAAGATGATGAAAAACGAAAGAGACAAATGGTGATTCCTTTAATTGGCGTCATGTTGCTCTTCTTTTTATATTTTTGGAAGACAGACATCCTCTTATTGTTACCAATGATTATCGTTGGACAAGTTCCGCTCCTGTATCACGCTTGGCATCGCAAAAAGTTACTCCTTTCATTTAATGAGGACACACGTTACCAACAACTCGTGCGTTCCGAGTTTGCATCTAAATTTGCTCAGCCGCTCCTGCTTCTCATACTGATTGCCAGTGTAGAGCTTGGATGGATTACTTTACTTACGTTCATCATCGCAGCTTTTATCGGAATCATAGGCTTGTTGATTTTAAGTGTTCGCTTCGATCGCAAGCTAAAAGAAATCGACCCGTTACACGTGACGGGTGTCGAACTCGGTCATGTCCAGCTGCAACGGAAAAAACGAAAAAGTGAAGCGCGATGAATAAACAAGAGCGTCTCCTCAAAATGGTCGAACAGGATCTCGACGCACGAGGAATCAGCACACTATTTGGCACCATCGGTCTGTTTCTCCTTCTCGTTGTTTCGGTCATAAGAGGTATCACGGTGACGACGGTTGCCTTCTCTTTCCTCGTGACCCAACTGCCGATGCTCTATCAAGCGTGGCGACGGATGGAGTTGTTACGTACATTTAACGAAGACGAGGAATACCAACGTCTCGTTCGTCGAGAATTTCAAATCCTCGTCGCCATGTTTGGATCACTTGGTGTATTTACTTTCCTCACGTGGTTCGTATTGGATTCGATGCAGGAACTACTCGGTGTCGCATTGATTGTCATCATTACGCTTCTCATCTTGTACGTGCCGATGGATCGGAAACTACGTGAAGCGGACCCGGAGCACGTGACCAATCGAGAGTTACGACAAGCACATCGTAAACAGAAACTCAGCCCCTGACAGAGCGTCAGAGGCTGAGTTTTTTCATGAGAACATGGAGATGCGAAAGCCGCAGACGACCATGCCAATTGTATAGAATGTGAACCGGTATCGTTCCCAAAACGATTCATTCATCGTGTCACCGCTACATCATCAAGCGGCGTGTCAACCATCCGAACGAACGCTTCGTCCGGGTCGGTCGTTCCAGACTCGTCGAGCCAGTCTTGGAAGTCCCCTTCATACAAAACGCGTCCACCATGCAGGAAGATGACATGGGCATCAAGTTGAACCAAGTCATGTAACTGATGTGTGGAGATGAGACATGTCTTGCCCTCATTGACGAGTCGTTGCAGGCGGCGCATGATTTGAATGCGGGACGCCGGGTCGACCCCGCTCGTCGGCTCATCAAATAAATAGAGAGAACGTTTGATTGAAGATAAGAGCGTCACGAAGAGCCATTTCTTCTCCCCGACCGACATCTTCCCGAGCTTCATCGTCCATAGATGTTCGAACAGTTCTTGTTCGCGAGAAGTTGAAAGGTTATTCATATACGATTCGAGTTTCTTGAAGTCGGGACGTTGCGACAGACGTCCGATGAAATAGGCGAAGTCTTTCCCTGTCAACTCATGATGGTTGTACATGAGTTGCGTCAAATAGAGCATGTCCGTCGTCGGAACGAGTTCGAGTGATGTCTTGTCGACCGGAAGTGCCCCGGTCATACAATCAAACAGTGTCGTCTTCCCGGCACCATTTTGTCCAATCAAAACGTTCAGTTTATTCGGTTGCAGGGTGAACGAGACATCATCGAGAACAGGACGTGCCGCTTTCGGATAGCGATAAGTGAGTTGGTTTACGTGCATAAGAACCTCCTAGCGTGTGATGAGTGAGACGAGACTGAAGCGTTTCAACGCAATCGCGCCGATGATGAAATACCCAAGTACAGAGAGGCCTGTCGCCCATACTCCGAACGAGAGCTCGACTTGAGTCGTCAGATGCAGCAACCCGAGCGCGAATTCGTGAAGCGCGTAGAACGGGTTGAGGAAGCTGAACCATTGATCAGGTGACTTGATCGCCAGTAAAAAGAGTGGGAACATCAGTATGTTCGCGAACGTCCCGAGACTCGATACTTTCACTGGAAGTGTCGTGATGGCGACACTGGCAACCGCGAACGGGATACTGCCAATCAATACGAGTAGAGACGTTGCAATCAACTTGAACGAAAAGAACCCGTGAACGAGCGTGACGACCGTTGTGAATAAAGTTAAGCTGATGGAGGCGAATAAGAGTTGCGCCAAGATGACGGCGATGACATATGTCAGTTTGTTGCCTGAGATCATCACGTACGTTTTCATCAGTCCGTATTCACGCATACGAGCGAGTTCGATGCCGACACCGTTCACATATGTAGCAAGAATAATATACACCCAGAAATAAGAGAGCCCTGGGTAGTATTCCGCTGTCGTTGCTTGGCGAATATCTGAAGATGACTGCGTCAAGGCGATTATGAGTGGGATTAAGAATGTCCAGATGAATGGAATCTTATCCGTGACGACAACTTTGGCATACATAAAGAAATAACTTGTGATTTGATGCATCCTGTTCCTCCGCTTGTCTATTTGATTGTTTGTATCGTATCACAATATACGGGATTCATTTGGAAAAAGTTTCAAAAAATAATCCCTCATATCGAATGAGGGATGAAAGAAAATCATTTCACTTTGTCACGTTTCGCAATCTTGTCGCTCACTTGCTGACCGCTCAATGTCACCATCGGCATGCCACCGCCCGGATTGACGGTTCCCCCGACAAAGTAGAGGTTATGATAGAGTTCGCTCTGCTTCTTATGCTTGAAGCCACCGTTCCGATTCTTGTCGGCGACCGTTCCATAAATGGCACCTCGGTCCGATCCGTACGTCCGCTCGATATCATGAGGCGTCCATACGTCACGCGTCACCGTATGTTCACGCAAACCATCGAGACCCATTCGTTCCAATTTGTCGAGTACACGCTCTTCAAAAGCGGCGTACTCTTCTTCCGTGAACGGCACATTCTGAATATACGGAATGTGTGGCAAGATTTTGATGTTCTCATGTCCTGGTGGCGCTTGGGTCGGGTCGGTCTTGTTGACGTTGACGAGGTAAATCGTCGGGTCGTCCGGAAGTTCATGTTTCTCAAAAATTTTATCCATCTGTTCATGCAAATTTTCGGAGAAGAAGAAGTTATGGTGCGCGAGTTGAGGATAGGCTTTCTTCACCCCGAGATGGAGGACGAATCCGGAGCTCGCCGGTTCATATTTATCGACGAGTTTGTCGACATACTGTTTGTCGGCGTCGACCATCTTCTGATAGAACGGGATGACTTCCATGTTCGAGACGAAATAATCAGCGGAACGGAGACGTCCGTCTTCGAGCTCGATGGCGGTCACTTTCTCATTCACCGTATGTGCACGAACCACGCCTTCTCCGGTATGTAGCTTCACACCGATTTCTTCGGCGAGCTTCGTCAAGCCTTCCGCGAGCTTATGGGTGCCGCCTTCGACATACCAACAGCCTTGGGCATATTGCATGTAAATCATCATATTGAGGACGGCCGGTGCGTTATACGGAGACGACCCGACATATTTGACGTAATACGACAGCATATCACGAAGATGTGGATTGCTGATGCGCTTCTTGATGGCGCTATACATCGTCGACGTCAAATCGAATCCGAATAGGGTCGGGAAGATGCCCGTTTTCATGACGGCTTCTAATGGGGATTCAAACCCTTCGGCCAAGTATCCCTTCTCGGTCGTCTTATAGATGCGCGCTGCGTAATTCAGCAGTTCACGATATTCCTGCATGTCTTTTCGAGAGAGGGAAGGGTTTGCCCGCTGCATCTGTTCGAGGTCATGGTAAAGGTCGAGGACGGTATCGTCCGGGAAGAACGAGCGCCATTCGAGCTCAAGCCGCTTGATGGATACATAGTCTTCCATCCGTTTCCCACTTCCACGGAACAGTTTGTCGAAGATGTGAGGCATCGTTAAAATCGAGGGCCCGAGGTCGAAGCCGAATCCGTCTTGTTCGAGACGATTCACTTTCCCGCCGATGTGATCGTTCTTTTCGTAGAGTGAGACGTCGTAACCTTTTTGAGCGAGTGAGATGGCCGCTGACAAGCCGCCGAGCCCTCCGCCGATGACGATGACCGACTTTTCCACTGATGGCATATATTCGCCGCCTTTCCGAAGTGTTATTTTCAAAAAACAGAATGAGTGCTACCTCTTCTATTCCCGTTTCCAAATGAAACGAACATGCTTTTACGGATTTGCCACATCCACAAAGATGTCATCCCTGAACCGACAAAAGTTATGTATAGTAAGGGAACAGATACTGAACGAAAGTAGGAATCTAAGATGATCGTAAAAACAATCACGCTTCACTTTGCGAACGGCGATGAAATCACGATCCCGTTTGATGAGATTGAATCGTGTCGAATGCATGATATTCAAGACGGGATGCGTGTTGCGGCGGATGGACAATTGATCAAAGAAAAAGTGATGCATGGACTCGACCTCGTATTGAAGGATTCGGCGAATCAATTGGAATGGACTGGCGAGGGTGGACCGTTTGACCGCATCCTAGGTATGTCGGATTTACAACATCTCGCCTTCGAGTTTGAAGGGATGCGAGAAAAGTCATACCGCATCGCCTGGCATGATTTAGAGGCGGTGCAAAATGCTTACCAGACGACAACTGAAGAAAATGGGAACTTACACGTGCACGTTCGTGTTTCATAAAAATAGCCTCTCGCAGTATGTGCGGGAGGCTCTATTCGTTTGACTTCACACCACCAGCGACGAGCGGTCCTTCATAAGTGATCGTATAGATAATCCGGGCGATGTCTTCCGCTGTCTCTTCCGAAGACGGATTGTTTAACCACTCATAGATGACGCCCATGTGAGCCGAAGACAGATAGGCGACGAGATATGGAGGCGGGACCAGCATCTTATCCGGATTAAACAAGGTTACAGGCGAGCGCTGAAACAAGGCAGCTTGCATAAATTTTCGAAGCTTTGCCTGGAACGTCGGATCTCCGTTCGGTCCGAGGAGTGGCTTCATGATGATTTGGTTGTCTTCGATGAAGCGAATGAACGGAATGAGGTAATGGTACGAGTTGTCGGTCCGTTCGTCTCCGAAGATGTGCGGCAACTGATGAATCAACTTCTGTTCGGCTTCCTCAAAAATTTCATCGACACATTTCTCCATCAACTCGAACTTATCCACATAGTGGCTATAAAAGGTGCCCCGATTGATACCTGCCCGTTCGGTCAACTGTTTGACGGTGACGGCTTCAAATCCCCGTTCTTCTATAAGGCTGAAGAAGGCATCTTTGATCAATTTCTTCGTCCGGATGACGCGTAAATCGGTTTGTTCCATATTATTTCTCCTTTTCCTCAACATATTCAGACCATCTGTCGGAAAACCGACACGATGCCCGATATTGACGATTGTTGCCACAGTGAACGGGGTCTATACTGAACATATAAACCAACACGGTGTCGATTATCTTGAGTATACACGATGAGGCGCCGAAAAGGAGTGACAGAAATGAACATTCAACTGCAACGCGTCGACAAGTCATTCGGTGACCAACTCGCCATCGACAACATCGACTTCACCATCCCATCCGGAGAGATTTGCTGCTTGCTCGGACCCTCTGGATCGGGGAAGACGACGCTCATCCGACTCATGATCGGCGCCCTCGCACCGGACAAAGGAAGTGTCCATATCGGCGAAACGAAGATGCCAAACATGGACATGCTCCAACAAATCGGATTTATGCCGCAGAACGATGGCTTGTACGAAGACTTGTCGGCTGAGGCGAACCTCGCCTTCTTCGGATCGATTTATAAGTTAGGGAAAAAGGCGCTCCAAGAACGCATCACCGAAGTGCTCAACCTTGTCGATTTAACGAACGACCGGCATAAGCTCGTCCGCAATTTTTCAGGCGGGATGAAGAAGCGTCTTTCCTTGGCTATCGCCATTTTGCATAAGCCGGATGTGTTGTTTCTTGATGAACCGACGGTCGGAATTGACCCAATCTTACGTCGTCAAATCTGGGATCAGTTTCAGGTGATTCGGAGGGAAGGGACGACCATCATCGTCTCGACGCACGTCATGGATGAAGTGCTCGAGTGCGACCGTGCCGCGCTCGTCTACAACGGACGGTTGATCGCCTATGACCATGTGCAAGATTTGCTCGACCAGACCGAGAACGGTCGCGTCGAAGAACTGTTCTTGATTGCTGGGAAAGAGGAGGTGGGTGACCATGCGTAACTTAGCGAAGCGTGTCATCTTTCAGACGTTGAATGATAAACGAAGCGTCGCCTTGATTTTGATTGCGCCACTTCTTATATTGACACTCGTCTACTTCCTACTCGGTGACTCGGATTACGTGCCGACTGTCGTTCTGGACGACAACGCACCCGAACAGCTCGTCGATGCGTTCGAAGACGAGACGCTCGAAGTGGAACAGGCCACGTTCGATGATCCAAAAGTATATATCGAAGACAATGAACATGTCGATGCCGTGTTTGAAATGAATCAAGAAGGAACGACCATCACGTTACGCGAACCTTCGACGAAGTCGTCGAAGGCAGTTGGTGAGATTCAAGATGCGTTGGCGACGCTCAACCCTGAAGCTAAAATCGATACGTCATTCGTCTATGGGGAAGAGGACCAATCGACATTCGATTCGTTCGGCTTCGTCTTCCTATCCCTTTTCTCGTTCTTCTTCGTGTTCATCTTATCTGCGATGGCACTCGTCAAAGAACGGAGTGGCGGTACGCTCGAACGACTGTTGATGACTCCAATCAAACGAGGACAAGTCATTTTAGGATATACACTCGGGTACGGAACGTTTGCGGTGATTCAGTCAATTTTCATCGTGCTCTATTCGATTTATGTGCTCGGTCTGTCTTCGCTCGGGAATATGGCGTGGGTCATGTTGACGATGCTACTCATGGCGGGTACGGCGGTGCTCTTCGGAGCGACCATCTCGGTGTTTGCCCGATCGGAACTACAAGTCGTACAGATGATTCCGTTCACCATCATCCCGCAAGTATTCTTCTCGGGACTCATCCCGCTCGACTTGATTCCATATGGTCTCGGGAACTTGAGTTACATCATGCCAATCTTCTACGGAGCGACAGCGATCAAGGAAGTCATGATTTACGGAAGTGGCTTCTCAGGCATCTGGGTATATTTACTCGGTTTGATTCTCTATGCAGGTGTCTTGTACCTCTTGAATATGCGGGCGCTTGGGAAGTATCGGGGGCATTGAGTTATATAAACGTTAGCGAAGGCTGTGGTACTTATAGAGTGCCATGGCTTTGTGTTCATCCACAAAAAAAGCACTCGGACGATTGTCCGAAATGCTCATTAGCGTTTGAGTAACAACATCACGCCGGTCATGAATAATGCGATTCCGCTCGCGAGTCTAACTTGTTTGCACGTCACGTTCTTTCACCCCTACATTTCCTCATCGTTTTGCTTTAGCGACAAGTTTTGGTGTTTTCGACATTTCTTGATAAATCGAAAGAATCTCGGTCCCGTAATTTCCTTTCGGCTGCATGGCCCATTTTTGGTGAAGAGATGGCCACGTCGTTGCAGAGCCTCGCTTGACGAGATGGAAGCGTGGGTCGACTTGTTTCGTGTTCAGTGCATCGCTTGAAGCGTATGCTTTTAGATGCTGAATTTGAGCAGTCACCCCTTGTTGTGGGGAACGGAAAAAGTGACCTTTTACACCATTTCCAGTCGTCCCGATTCCAGAGTAGTTATGCTGCTTCGGAAGGACATCGCCACCGTAACGGAAATAACCAGTCTCTTTCAATGCTTGTGCGAATGCGACATCCCCACGAACACCTTCCTTAGCGCCGATGATGACGAAGAGGTTCGCCAAGTCTTCGACCGACGTTTGTACTAGCCGGACATCACGAGGATTCTTCTTTTTTACGTAATCCGCCATTTGTTGCGGAGTCAAAGCCGATACTCCCATAATAGCACGATTCTGCTTCTTCGGGGCCGCCTCAACGATTGATCCAGTCGAGAGAAAAGAAGATGTGATCAGAAGAAATACAATCATCAAGCTAAACACTTTTTTCATCATATGTACCCTCCTAAACGAATCCTATCCATTGAGAAATAATACCATATTAGGATTAAATTTTAATTTCAGATTTATTTATGAAGGAAATGAGAAATTAAAAAAAGTCGCTCTGAATTCAACATTCAAAGCGGCTTCTCAACATTTAATTTGCTTGTTTCAATTCTTCAACAGTCTCTACTTGATCATCGAACTTCCGCACATCCACTCGTTTTACGAAGAACGCAAGGACGAGCGCCAAGAGGTTCATCCCAAGTGCGACATAAAATGAATATTGAATCCCAGATAAGAGGGCTTGCTGAGTGATGGCACCCATCGAACTCTCTGTGAGTGTCGCAGGATCGACTCCTGTCATCAATGATTCAGCTTCCGTACGTGTCACCGAGTTCATGATGGTGACGAGGACTGCCGTACCAATCGCACCAGATACTTGTTGAGCCGTGTTGTTGATGGCCGTTCCGTGTGGATTGAGGCGAGTCGGTAACTGGTTGAGTCCATTAGTCATAATCGGCATCATAACCATCGACATCCCAAACATACGCAACGTGTACGTTAAAACGATGTACGTGTAGGTCGAATCGAGTTGGACGTTTGCGAGCATATACGTTGATACCGCGGTGATTGTCAGACCGGTAAGTGCCAATAATTTTGGCCCGAATCGGTCAAATAGTTTACCTGTGATCGGTGACATGATTCCCATGATGATCGCACCAGGTAGAAGCATGAGCCCTGAATCGAGTGGTGAGATACCACGTACGCTTTGGACGTAAGCTGGTGTCAAAATCATACCGGAGAACATTGCGACCGCGTTGACCATCGCAATGACTGACGCGAGTGCGAACATCGGATGTTTGTAAGCACGCAAGTCGAGCAATGGTTTTTCCATATGAAGCTGGCGGTAGATGAAGGCAATCAACGAAATGGCACCGACAATCATCGTCGCCAAGACGATTGGATTATCCCAGCCGTCCGAACTTGCTGAACTGACACCGTATAAAATCCCACCAAATCCGAGTGTCGATAAGACGAGTGACAAGTAGTCGAGAGATTGATCTTTATTTTGGACCATGACGTTCTCTGCTTTCCAAACAGCGAGCGCGAGACCGATGATCGCGAGCGGTAAAATCATTTCGAATAAGACGCGCCAGTCATAGTACTCGACGATATAACCGGAAAGTGTCGGTCCAATCGCAGGTGCCGAGATCATGACAAGTCCGAAAATCCCCATCGCCATCCCCCGTTTTTCACGCGGGAAGCTGACGAGCATGACGTTCATTAAGAGTGGTCCCATTGTTGAGGCACCGATGGCTTGAATCATTCGACCGCTCAACAACCAGCCGAAGTTCGGCGAGAAGGCCGCGATAGCCGTACCGATGGCGAAGATGCTCATCGAAGTAATGAACAAGCTTCGGTTTGAAAAACGAGTGATTAAATAGGCGGATGCCGGAACGAGCACCCCCGTCACGAGCATAAAGCCGGTCGCGAGCCATTGAACGGTCGAGTAGTCTGCAATTTCGAGATCGACCATGATCGATGGGAGCGCGACGTTCAGTAATGAGTTGTTTAAAAATGCGATGAATGCACCCGCAAAGAGCACCGCCAACATGACATAAGGCGGTTTCTTTTGGAATTCTGGTTTCATATGGATGGCTCCTTTATTTTCTAAATAGTTATGTGTTGGTAAGTGTCGATGAAATGATTTTATACCCGTTGTATAAATAAAGCAACCATTTTGTACTATTAGTCTAAAAAGGTTTTCGGTGCTATAGTAAAGGTACAAACTAGACAGAACGGAGTCAGGAAAATATGAAAGAGAAAAAGAGAAAAGTTGCCGATATTGCCATGTCTCTCTTCATCGAAAATGGGGTACAGCACACATCGGTGCAAGAGATCATCGACCGCGCTAATATCTCCAAAGGGACGTTTTATAATTACTTCTCATCGAAGACGGATTGTGTCGCTAGTATCCTCGAGAACTTACGATATGATGCAGGGCAACGCCGAATCGAAATGCAGATGGGGCGGGATAAGCGAGATCGTGACGTCTTCATCGAACAGATTTCGATATTGATTCAATTGAACGAAGAGCGGAACTTGCACGCGTTATTTGAATCGATCATGTCGTCGAACGAGAATGAATTGAAGAAGCTTGTACTCCAACATCGCATTTATGAAATCGAGTGGATTGCGATGCGTTTGACGGAAATCATCGGAGAGTCCGTCAGACCGTATTCGATGGAATTGACGGTGCTCTTCAACGGAATGTTGCAACATATCTTGTTTACGAACCGCATCACGAATGCTGCCTACTCTCCTCAAAAAGTCGTCCGAAGCTTATACACGTATGTCGAATTGATTGCCGCTCGGATGATGGAGACAGGAGAGCACGTCTTGAACCCGGTCACGGTCGATCAAATGCGTGGGACGACAGATAAACATCTCATAAAAATCGAAGAATTGATCGAGATGGCTGCTCGCATCGAAGAGCATGTCGACATGACGGAAGAACAGCGAGATTTGTTCGATGCGATTTCGTTCGAACTTAAACAAGAGCGTCTCCGGAAAATCGTGTTAGAGCAACTGTTAAAGCCATTCCAACGGCTATTTAAAGGCGTGACAGGCGAGACAGAAGTACAAAAGTTCACGAATCTCGTGTGGTTGTATACGCGGACACATTAAAAATCATCCAATATTTTGGATGATTTTTATTTTTGGTCAGAAAAGATAGAACAAGTGTGGGTTCGTATGGGAAATATGGGTAATAATTAATGACAGGTCATGTTGAGCTAAAGGGAGTGAAGATAGGAGGAGTAGAATATGCTAGAAAGTGTGCTTGCATTTACCGCCATCGCTCTGCTTATAGGTGGAGCGGCATATGGTCTCTTTTCTGTATTTCGTTATTTTATCAAAAAGGATATCACACCATTCCCAATCATATTAGGAGGCTCGATTTTTATCGCAGGTATTTGGTTGATTTTCATACTCGGAATTCTTGAAACAAATAATCAAGAAGCTGTTACTAATTTTGAAGAAGAGAGCACGGTAGCAGTTACAGAAGACGAAAGTGAACCTGAACCGGTAATTGAAGCGGAGGAACCTGAAGAGATCGAAGAAGTTCAAGAACCTTCAGTGGAAGAGTTTTTACAGGACGTTCAGCCTGAGGACCCAATATCGAACTACAAAGATTACATGGAATTTTATGAATTACAAATTAACCGAGGATATACTGTTTATGATCTGGAGTTTGATGAAGTCACCATCGAGAATCGAAACATAATCGTGGTATATGACGCAGACTCAATTATCGAGGTAGGCGTGAATAAAGATTTAGATCAAGTAAAAAACGATCATGTTAAAAGGATTCAAGAAGAATTGACAACAACAATAGAAGGTTCATCAGATATGGGGACAGATGCAATTCGACTTGAAAAAGGTTTTGCTATTGTAGCCAGCACTTACAATGGATCAAGCAACTTTGCAGTGACCCTGCAGAATGATCAAGGGGAAATGATTGATTTACTAGTGAATGAAATAGGAAACTATTCAGGAAAGAGTTTTGTTTGGATTGAGAATACAGGGGATTATTACTTAAATATAAATGGCAATCAAGGAAATTGGACAATTAACGTTATGCAATATCGACCACTTGAAACAGAAAATCTACCAGGTGATATAAAAGGCAAAGGTGACGATGTAGTCTTTTTTGAAATTGATAAAGGGTCTTATCAAATTTCGTTTTCACATAATGGGGATTCTAATTTTGCTGTGACCGTCAACAAGGTGGATTTGTTAGTGAACGAAATAGGGAGTTACGAAGGCTCTCAGCGCTACTCTTTTGAAGAGTCTAGTGTGTATGTGTTTGTTGTGACGGCAGATGGAGACTGGAGCATTAACGTTAAAGAATAATTAGAGTACGGGTTAATTACAACATAGTCTAACTTGTACACAGGTATGACAAAATTCTTCTCGATACAGTAATATAGAAGAAACAAGGAATGGAAAAAAGAATCAAAAAGTTTCCTCGAAAAAGAATTGATTCCTACAAATCCATACGCTACAATCAAATTACCGAAAGCGCTTTCGGGAAGAGGAGAATGACATGGGTACGATTTATGATTTAGCCAAAAAAACAGGATTCTCAATCACGACAGTGTCCAAAGCGTTGAACAATTACCAAGACGTGAGTGACAAGACGAGAGCGAAGATTCTTCAAGCCGCTGCTGAGATGGACTACTTGCCGAACGCACATGCCCAGTCGTTATCGACGAAAAAATCATGGGCGATCGGGGTCATGTTCTCAGAGGCGAATGAAGTTGGGATGAAGCACCCGTTCTTCAACGGAATCATCGAAAGTTTTCGTCACGCGACAGAGGAGCAAGGCTACGATTTAATTTTCGCCTCGCGGAATCTGCGCAATCGTGACATGAGTTACCTCGAACACTTTAAACACCGTGCGGTCGACGGCATCGTCGTCATCTGCTCGGACCGAATGGATGAGCAAGTTCAAGAGCTCATGCGAAGCGACATCCCGATCGTCGTCGTCGATATGGACAGCGCCAACTGTAGCGTCGTCTATTCCGATAACATCGAAGGGGCACGCCTCGCTGTGAATTATCTCTATGAACTCGGTCACCGAAAAATTGCCCACATCGCTGGGGATGAAACGATTGACGCCGGAGCGGCGCGAATCAAAGGATATGAACTTGCGATGCAAGAGCTGGACCTTCCGATTCGACCGGGCTACCTCGTCAACGCCGGTTTCTTCTCGGTTGAGGAAGGCAAGCAAGCGATGGAACGATTGCTTGAACTAGACGATCAACCGACTGCAGTCTTTGTGGCCGGGGATCAAATGGCAATCGGTGTAATCGAAGCCATTCACGAACACGGTCTTCATGTCCCGAATGACATCTCTGTCATCGGATATGATGACATTGAAATGATACAATACATCACGCCGAAACTGACCACGATTCGCCAAGATACGGACGAAATCGGAGAAGCGGCAGCAGAACTTTTACTTGAACAAATGACCGCGAAAGAGCGACTCACTGAACGTCGCGTCATTCCGGTACGCTTAGTCGAACGGGCATCCTGTGCACCGGTCAAACAGTGATTTATAGCCAATGATGTTTCGAAGTCGCTCTCTTTTCTTCAGCAGATGGAGAGGGGAGCGCGATTTCGAAAGTCATTTTTAGAGAAAATCGAAACCGCTTTCGATAATTTTAAACCTCTTCTTGCAAGCGCTTTCTACTACTACTTATAAAAAGGATGGGAACAACACATGCGTAAATTAGTCAGCTTACTTACACTCGGAGCACTTTCAGTTGGCGTCTTGAAGTCCATGACGATAACCGGATCGACTACGTCCGCCAGCACCTCGAAGCCGTCTCCGATTTGAACGATGAAGGCATGAACATTCAAGGCTACTACCTCTGGTCGCTCATGGATAACTTCGAATGGAGCTTCGGTTATGAGAAGCGCTTCGGCATCCTCTATATCGACTTCGAGACACAGGAGCGCATCTGGAAAGACAGCGCGAAGTGGTATGCCGGTGTCATCGCCGACCATAAAGCCAAACACGCAGATAGCGTCGAGGCGTAACATGCATCCATCCCTGCCGCTACGGGGATGGATTTTTTGTGTGGAATGCTATCTTTTTGGGAACGAGGATAGGGGAGGGATGTTCTATGAAACGTGAGTTTGCGACATACGAAGTGACGGGATATGACGACCTTGGGAAAATCAAATTCGTTCATTTGAGAGAAGGCGAGTTCGTGTTGCCCGTTGAGATCAAGGGAGATGACTTACGAAAAATCAAGAAAATGATGGAGCTCAATCCAGGTGTGACCGTGATTATTCATGCGGCGATTGACCAGAGGCGGATGCGGTTGCTTGAAGTGGAGGGCTATTCGCTCCGGAAAGAGGATACGTAAAACGCTAGCACTGAAAAAGGGCTGGCGTTTGTTTACATAGATTGGGCAACGAAACACCAGGATAAATCTCACGATTCACTCGTGATGACGCACAAAAGTCACCGACCATGAAACGGTTCGGTGACTTTGTTGGATTGACTGATGCGTTTGACTCGTTTCAATATGTCCCGTTTCGGTAAATTCGGGTAATCATGCTGGATGCGTTCGACGCAGGACACGATGGTTTCGGTTCGTAACAGGTGGATGATCTGCTGATCGATTGAATCAAGTTCAAGAGGTACGTCTTCTTTCGAATTCTCACGATTTAGCCAAAATGATGCACCGAATAAGTGTACGAATACAATCGCCATGACGGTGAGCGTCGATAAATCGATAGACGGAAAGAGTGTCAGTACGACGTATAGACTGATTCCGCTCACTGTTCCTTGAAGAATGGTGTCGATTAGACGCGGTATGTTCGAATGAACAAACGAGCGTAATGCTCCCGTTAACGCATCAACGAACAAACTGAGGATTGTCGACAATAGATAGAAACAACCGAGCATCGCGAGAGTCGATAAGATTCGGAACGGTGTGTCTTCAAGCAGATAGATGAGAATCAAATCGACGGCAAGTAGCGGGGCGAGTGCGAGTGTTAAAATCAATGCGCCCCAACCGAGTCCAGTCACAGCCTTCATGAGACATGTGCACGATATCGTCCGAGTGCGATGATGGCACAGAAGAGACAGACTGTATGGATCACGATTCCGATGAGCATGGCATACGGCAAGATCGATTGGAAGCCAAGACCGAATGCAAGGGCGGCGCTCGATAGGATCAGAAAGCTCGGCGTATAATTTCGGACGGTTGTTTTCTGCTTCTTCGCATGTACCATAAAGTATCCCGCAATGAGTAAAAAGACAGGAAACAACAGGATGGGGTAGACCGATTGAAGCGCCAATCCGAGTAATCCGGACAGACCAGCGATAACGGCGAATATAGAAGGGTAATAAGCTTTCAAATTTCCAACTCCTTAACTCTTTTCCCTAAATATAACAGCCCTCCTCATTGCTGAGAAGGGCTGTCGTTTTTGTTTCAGGCATATCTCTTTCATTCGTCAATTGTTGAAAAAAGTCGAACGATTCATTGCGAGAATATTCGGAAAATGTGAAACAATAATAAGAAATTATACGTATAAGGGAGATAGATGCTTTATAGAAAGGGTGTTTGTTAAGTGAACAATCAAAATCGTTTCGTACAAGAGGAGACATGGTGGAAGTCACCACTTCGAATAAAATATACCTCGTTTGCGTTCATACTCATAGCGCTTGCTGTGTCGTACTTCGAAGGTAATGTAGGGCTGACAGTTCCACTCATTGTTGTCGGGATCGCGATGATTGGGATAGACGTTAGCAAGTATCAGAAACAACGTACGCATGTAAGCGGAAAAACCAAAGTGAAATCTCTTAAATGGGAGCTCATATATGACTTAGTGGATTCTGCAATTCTTATTGTAATAACCGTGACGCTCCTTTTTATGAAAGTTGACACGTTGACAGTTTTTGTTGTTCTCACCTTGTGGATGGTATTCGGTCAAACTTTCCAAAGACAATTTGGAGAACGCATGCCTTCGGTGGATCAATCTGAGAAACAAGGGTTAAAGAGATGAATGAACGTATAATGAAAGAAAAAGCATGGAAGCGTTTATTCGACCAATGGATATTCGGCCTGTTTGGAACATTTGTAGTACTGATGTTACCGATCAGTTTATTAACAGATGACCTTACGTGGGGCGTGTTATATATCGCCTGTGCGCTCATTCCGCTGAACATCTTATATGTGAAGCGCTATCGAATGCGCCTGAGGTTTCACCCAGAACTGAAAGGATTGTATCGTCGTCAGCTCGTTCGGGACGGATTCAACAGTGCTGCCTTTTTCCTCGCGTTGAATCATCAACTATTGTTCACATCAAACGTGGCGTATGTGTGTGCCACGGTATTCATCGGTGGTGCGATGCTATGGACGTTAAACGTGAACAAACAAACGAAACAACAAGATATGGAGTATCTACATTTCGACAAGGAGGCGATATAGGTGGCACAAGACGTAAAGTGGATGCGACGAATGAGACGTTATGCCGTACCCATCTTGATTCTTTATGTCACGGCCATTATTGTCGCTCTCTTATTTAGAGAAAATGTGGCTCATCCCCATCATGGCGTCAGTCTCTATGATCATCGTCGTGATGGGCTATCAAGAGATGCGTATCATGTGGCGAATGACAAAACATCCGAAAGCTCATCGAATGCTTATATTCCAATACGTATTCGAATGGGTGGATGCAATTTTGTTGACGGCGCTCATGGTGACGCTTCTGACAGCGGAAGATTTTGGTCTCGTGATCGGTCTCTTTTTTGGGATATGGGGAGTACTCAGTCCGATTCGGCAAAAGTGGTTCACGAAGCAACTTAAACAAATCGATCCGGAATTACCAACGTATGAGGAAGTGATTGAAGGGAGTGTACTAAATGGACCGTCAATTTGAACTCACGATAACGCATGCCAAACAATTCGAACGGTTCTTTGGCTGGCCGGTACTCGTCATATTCCTCATTTCGTTCATCACCATGTTACGGACACAGGCGACGTGGGTCATCCCGGTCATGTTGGTCGTATCCATTGGTATGGCTTATAAAGGATATATGGAATATCGAGTCATTCGCCCTTTTGCCGAACATCAAAACGTCGTTCGGGTGTTGCGATATCGACTCGTTGACTGTTGGATTAGTGCTGTTTCGTTATTTGTGCTCTTCATCCCGGTGTATGTGAACGAAGATGCCTTCATCCTGACCGGTGGGATCGTCGCCCTTTGGGGGTTGACGAAATCGTATCGAGAGAAGAAGTGGGAAGAGCGGATTCATGCGCATCAGTCAGAACTACCGACGTATGAAGAAGTGTTGGAAGGAGGAGAGAACATATGGAACTATCACCAAAAGTGAAATCGCAAATCGACACGATTCTAAAAGTAGACCGCTTGACGAAATGGGGTGTCGGCATCATCGGAATCGGACTCGTTGTCAGTTTTTTGATTTATGCCTCGTATTGGACACTCTCAGATAGTGTCGTCACGGGAACATTATATGCGGTGCTCGCCGCAATCTTGACGGGTATTTTTATCCAATATCGGATGTGGTTGCGCTTCGTGAAGAATCAAACGGCGCGTAACCTATTGTCATTCAAAATGATCGCGCACACGCTCGCTTTGACAGGTGTCGGGATTTATGGACTCTTCTATTTCACGAGTGAAGCGACGAGCACACAATCGTTCCGTATGTTCCTCCTTTCGCAACTGACGTTTTTCGGGATTGAATACTTGGCGAAGCGGTTCGACCGCGTCATTCAGTCTTACGATGAAAACTATTTGACGGATCAAGATTTAAAAGAAATTCGTGAGGTCCGTGAATACGAGAAGGAGCAACGTCGTGAACAAGCGTGATCAGATGAGAGAGCTTGTCGGAGTGGAAACTGAAAAGAATGGAGTCTTCACTTTTCTGTCGTGGATGATCTGTATATCGTTGTTTGTGGCGACTGAAAAAGGATGGGTGTCAGCAGGAACTGTTCTTTTGATTGGTCAATTTGCGGGCTTATTTGCGATTAAAAAATCTTGGAAGAAAGAAACGATTCAATTGAAGTATTTAACGAATCGAGACGCCAAACGTCACATACACTTGATGTCGATTTTTAATTTTTTGACGTTCCCGATTTTGCTCATCCTCATGTTCGGATGGGTAACGAAACAAATTGAGACACCTTACTTTATTGGGTTGATGGTCACTGGAGGTGTCATATCCGTCATCGGTCATAAATGGTACGAGCGATATATGGTTCGTCTCGATGAGAACTATGTCACGGAACGTGAATTAAGAGAAGAACAAAAATGGGGGAGCGCGTGAGCGTCTCTCCCATTTTATATGAACGTTCGAATAACAAAGTAGAGGCAGGTTAGGAAAGGAATTAGGAAAAGAAAACCTAGCCATTCACCTTGGCCAAATAAGAGCCAAGCAAATAATTGAAACGAAAGTACACCGACTGTTGCAAATGTCGCAAATCGATAAGCTTTTGGGCGCGATGCAGGATCCTCCCACCATTCTTTAAAGAATGGAAGGCTAAAGAGAAGGGCGAGTCCTAGGAAAAAAGCTGCTGGAAAAACAAGTAGGTCACCAACATCACTTTGACCTCTTAATTGCAGCCATTTTGATGTGACAGATAATATGATTCCGATTACTAAAAATAGACTTGCCATCTCATTCCCCTCCATCATTGAATATTGTTACTTGTATCATGCCCGTTCTCTCCCTACTCGAAAACCTGATGGATTGGTGGCTTTTTAGTGAAAGTGGTGACTTTTACATGAACGGTAAAAAAGTATTTAGCGACTACTTTAACAATTTCTCTATCCAACACGCCTTGTACTCGATAGCATGAAAGCGTATCTGGAGAAACGGCTAGATATGAAGTGGAAGCGCCAGAACTCTATGGAGTTGACGAGGACGAAGGTGATCGAGATTTCGGCGGATGCCTTCCAGTCGCGTGTCACGGCTGAGAGAGTCTCGATAAAACGTTCGGGTGACCGGGCGGACAAAACGAGACTTGATGACATCACTCAAAAAAGCCCGTTTCCTTTTTCGAGAAATCGAAGCAAAGAGGAGAGTTTTGTATGTGTGGAATCGTAGGGATGATCGGACAAGTTGGAACGAAAGAGGTTTTATTGAAAGGGCTTGAAAAACTCGAGTATCGTGGCTACGACTCAGCAGGAATTGCTTTAGTCGGTGAGGACGTTCGTACGTTTAAAGAAGTAGGACGGATTCAAGCACTCCGTGACATCGTACCGGCTGATGCTGAAGGAACGATCGGAATCGGTCACACGCGTTGGGCGACACACGGGGTACCGAGCGTGCCGAACGCCCACCCGCACCAAAGTACGACAGGACGCTTCACGCTCGTCCATAACGGCATAATCGAGAACGATGAACAATTGAAAGCCACGCTCGACGTCCCGTTCTTTTCAGAGACGGACACAGAAGTCATCGTCCAGCTCATGGAAAAACACTTCGTCGAACTCGGCGATGTCGAGGCGGCGTTCCGCAAGACGCTTTCGGACCTCCACGGTTCGTACGCGATCGCAATGATCGACTCAGAGGACAAAGAGCGCCTCTATATCGGGAAGAACAAGTCACCGCTCCTCGTCGGACTTGGTGACGGCACGTTCAACGTCGTCGCATCAGACGCGATGGCGATGCTCCAGGTGACAGACCAGTACCTCGAGCTCCACGATGGCGAGATCGTCATCCTCACACGTGAGGCGGCGACGATCAAGACGCTCGACGGTGATGTGCTCGAGCGCGCGCCATACACGGCCGAGATCGATGCGTCAGACATCGAGAAGGGCACGTACGCGCACTACATGTTGAAAGAGATGGACGAGCAGCCGGCCGTCATCCGCAACATCATCCAACACTATCAGAACGAGAACGGTGACATCGAGCTCACGGAAGGCGTGCGTGAACTCGTTTCGGAAGCGGACCGCGTCTATATCGTCGCATGTGGGACGAGCTATAACGCCGGACTCGTCGGAAAAGATATTTTGGAGCGCATCGCCGGCATTCCGACAGAAGTGCACGTTTCTTCTGAATTCAGCTACAATATGCCGCTCTTAAGTGAACGTCCGTTGTTCGTCTTCTTATCACAATCCGGTGAGACGGCGGACAGCCGTGCCGTCCTCGTCGAAGTGAAGAAACGCGGATACAAAGCGCTCACCATGACGAATGTACCGGGATCGACGCTCTCACGCGAAGCGAACGAGACGATGCTCCTCCACGCAGGACCAGAGATTGCGGTCGCCTCGACGAAAGCGTACACGGCGCAAATCGCCGTCCTCGCGATTCTCGCATATGACATCGCTCGTGCGACAGGGAAAGAATTGCCGTTTGATCTCATGCCGGAGCTTGCCCGAGTTGCGACCATCATGGACTCGATCATGGCGCAAAAAGAGTTGTTCGAAGACCTTGCGGAACGTTATTTGAAAACGACACCGAACACGTTCTTCATCGGTCGTGGGCTTGACGCATCTGTCTGTCTCGAAGGAGCGCTCAAAGTAAAAGAGATTTCGTATATCCAAGCGGAAGGGTACCCAGGTGGGGAACTGAAGCACGGGTCGATCGCCTTGATCGAAGACGGGACACCGGTCATCGCGCTCATCTCACAACCGAAGACGAACTTGAATATTCGTGGGAACGTCAAAGAAGTCGTCGCCCGTGGTGCGAACGCCTGTATCATTTCGATGCAAGGCGTGGAACATGAGAATGATGACTTCATCTTGCCGCACGTCGAGCCACTCATGGCACCGCTCATCAACGTCTTACCGGTTCAGTTGATGGCATATTATGCGGCGCTCGCCCGTGGCTGTGACGTCGACAAGCCACGTAACTTGGCGAAATCGGTGACAGTGGAATAAATAATGAAGAGGCTGAGTTAATAAAAACTGCACTTTGTTTGTTGGATACTTTCAACATACAAAGTGCAGTTTTTAATTAGTTCCTTCGGATTGCCTTAGAATAAATGATTGAATCATTGTATCGAATCGATAGTGTTCAAGTAAGGATTTGTTCTTTCTTGAAATGTTTAATCCGTACTCAGGTTTACTCTTTTGTCCGGGTTTATCGTAATCTCGATCAACGAATAATTCATTTGGGATTAACCAAGCAACGTTAGGGATTAGATAAAGTTCAGGGTGTGCGTCTTGGGTGAATAAAAGAAGTGTCAAATAAAGGTTTGGAGTCGTAAGGTCGAATTTACTTTTTTGCATAAAAACATATCCTGAATTACGAATTGCTTTTACTTGAATCTCACAAAAGCGGTTATTGGAATCTTTGATGACAAAATCGACTCCGTGATCATCTACTTCTGATGTATAGACGTCACATCCGTAAGACGCGAATTCCATTTTTGCATAGTACTCTGCATATCTTCCGAGCTGTAAGTGGTTTAAATGCTCCCAATTAAAGTTAGGCAATTCTGTCCATTCCTCTCTGTAAATACAAGATGTAATAAATTATAATACAATTCATTACAAGAATAGATTTTCTAATCTAAAAGTATATCTTTAATGAACTGTCGATTAAACCGTAGATGAATACTTTCATGAAGACTTTAGCTCCTTATTAAGGAGTGAGTCTAGTGACGTAGACATAACCTTTTTACTCCTTGCCGATATCTTTGCCAACAAGCAAAATAGTAGGAGAAGTAAGCGGTTCCAACTTATGATTAGATAAAGATAAGCGATGAAAGAAGGGCTGACATGAACGTATACATTGCTTGTCATAGCGGGTTTGTGACAAGTGCGATGGCGGCGAAGTTGTTCGCACAGGCAAGCGAGGGGCGCTTGTTTTGTACGATTACGCACGGAACGATTCAAAACATCCCGAATGAGGTGGATTTGATTCTCTATCAGGAAGGGGCGACCCCGGTCACCCATCCAACCGCACGTGTCCGGTCAGTCCGACAACTCCTGTCGCTCGAGGAATACCGACTACTTGTCGAAGAATGGATGGATGAGCATGAGACATGAGTGGACCGCGCGAGAGCGGTCGATTTTACTACACTTATTGGCAACTGAGACATCGACACCGCTTGCCGAAATCGCGCAGGCGGTGAATTTGTCTGAGCGCACGATTCAACGAGAACGACAATTACTTGAAGGCATCTTAAAAGAGTTCGAACTTGAACTCGCTTGGCAACGCGGTCATGGACTGAGCCTGGTTGGCAAACCAGCTGCGAAACAACAGTTACGAGAAGATCTCATCTTATCTGCAGAAGCGATCCCCACGAGCGAGGACCGCTTATTTGAACTGGCGTGGCGTCTCTTGTTTGAGAACGATACACTCAAATTGCAGGCGGTCGCTAAACAGATGCACGTTTCGCCGAGCACGTTGACGCAAGACTTAGAGAAATTGGACAGATGGTTCGAAGAGTATCATTTAGAAGTTGAACGGAAAAAAGGTGTTGGGGCTAGAGTGCTCGGTTATGAGTCAGAGAAGCGTAAGCTACTCATCAACGCTCTGCTTGCCCACTGGGACACGCTCGCATTTTATCGCTTCGTCCGTGGAGAAGACGACTACATTCCTGCTTTTTTGAAGACGGTACCATGCGAGGAGATGCTTGAAGGTCTTCGAGACGGTTATGATTATTTGAAATCCCTTTCGTTTGAGCGGATGGACGACCGCACCATCATGCGAGTCACGTTCGCTTACGGCGTGCAACAAGAGCGGTTAGCGTCTGGATTCTTTTTAGAGATGTATACGAAAGGACGGTCCGAGGACTATCTGAAAGTCGCCACCGATATGGAAGCGGCTCTCGGTATCACTTACTCGATGGCGGAACGCGTCTGGTTCGCGGAAGAGGCGAATCGTCTGCGCTCAATTAAAGATCAAATGAAAGAAGACGAGGAAGAACGCTGGATCATGCAGATTCGGGTGCATAAACTGATTCATCACGTCTCGCTCATCTACGGGTTCACCTTTACGGATGACGCGGCTCTCGAACGAGGACTGCTTGCTCACATCCTCTCGAGTATGAATACGCAGGCGCTACCAGAGACGAGTACGTTCAAGCCCCACATCGACCGCGACTATCCGGGACTTCGTTCGGCGATTCAACAGGCCGCCGACATCGTCTTTGGGACGAATACGTTCTCCGAAGAAGAAACGGTTTTTTGGGCGATGCACTTTGCGGCAGCACTCGTCAAACCGGTGCGCCGCCGCGAATATCGGGCGCTCGTCATCTGTTCGGCCGGACTCGGTTCGTCGAAGATGCTCGTCAATCGGGTACGCCAAGAGTTCCCAGAGATGCAAGACGTCGTCAACTCATCACTTTTCGGACTCGAACAGCACCGATTGGAAGAATATGATGTCATCTTGTCGACGGTACCGTTACCACCGCTATCGGTACCAACGTTAATCGTCAACCCGCTTTTGACGAGTGAAGAAGTGCAACGCGTCCGCCATCTCTTACTGTCATTACCGCAATCCTTTCAGACACTCGCAACGAAGCCGCGTTCAACGATGCTTGATTTCGCAGAACTCGGGGAATTGGTCGAGACGTTCGAGCGGATGGATGACCAGTTCGATTTGGTCACGCTCAATAATACGGACCGTTTAGAAGATATCTTGCTTGATATCGGTACACATTTAGAAGAACGTGACCTCGTACAAAGCGGAATTCAGCTCTCTGCCCAACTGCTTCGTCGTCACGAGGTCGCGGGCCTTGGGGTGCCTGGTACGAAACTGGCGTTATTCCACGGACGACATGCCTCGATTGAGAAGGCAAGTGTGTTTGCGTTTGATTTAACGACATCGATCCCACTCCTTATGATGGATCAGTCGACCGAACCGGTGACACGTCTTCTTGTCTTGCTGGCACCGGAAGAAGCACGTGACGTCGAGCTTCAGTTCCTAAGTGCGATCAGCGGGTCGCTCATTGAGAGTGAGGAGCATATGCGGCTATACAGCACGGGGACAAAAGAGGACCTCCGTTTGCTCCTGCACGAATGCATGAAGAAAATGATTCATGAAACATTGTATGAAAAATGACCGAACCATGGTCATTTTTTTGTTTGGCACAAAATGTTGCCAAAGTGTGAACTGGATTGAATTGAGAAAGCGCTTACTCCAGGCATACAATACAGGTGTAGAGCACAAACCGGTTAGCTACACTACACATTCAACCTTTCACATTTAAACGACTGGAGGTTTTATACATGGCGAATACGCAAGCAAGCTCGGGCGGGGTCCGAGTCAAAGTACAACGGTTCGGTAGTTTCCTCAGTGGGATGGTCATGCCGAACATCGGCGCCTTCATTGCCTGGGGGATTATCACAGCACTCTTCATTCCAACAGGATGGTGGCCAAACGAAAAATTAGCAGAACTCGTTGGTCCAACCATCACGTATCTCTTACCATTACTCATCGGTTTCACTGGTGGTAAATTACTTCATGACGTACGAGGCGGTGTCGTCGGGGCACTCGCCACGATGGGGGTTATCGTCGGTACCGACATTCCGATGTTCCTCGGTGCGATGATCATGGGTCCACTCGGTGGTTATGTCATCCGCCAAGTCGACCGTGCCCTTGAAGGCAAAGTTAAAGCGGGATTTGAAATGCTCGTCAACAACTTCTCAGTTGGAATCATCGGTGGTCTTCTCATGCTTGGAGGATTTGAAATCTTCGGTCCGATCATGAGTGCCCTCGATAAAGTCATGGCGGCAGGTGTTGACTGGATCGTCGGCGCGAAATTGCTTCCGATTGCGAGTCTGTTCATCGAACCGGCAAAAGTTCTCTTCTTGAACAACGCCATCAACCACGGGATCTTGAGTCCGCTTGGTGTCGATCAAGTCGCCGACGCTGGAAAGTCTGTTCTCTTCTTACTTGAAGCAAACCCAGGACCAGGTCTTGGATTACTTCTCGCCTATATGTTCTTCGCCAAAGGTGCAGCGAAACGTACGGCACCGGGTGCAGCCATCATTCACTTCCTTGGTGGGATTCACGAGATTTACTTCCCATACGTGTTGATGAAGCCGGTCTTGATCCTTGCGATGATCGCAGGGGGCGCAACAGGGATCTTCACGTTCGTACTCTTTGATGTCGGTCTCGTCGCACCTGCTTCACCAGGTAGTATCTTTGCCATTCTTGCGATGGCGTCACGCGGTTCATATCTCGGACTCGTGGCAGGGATTCTCTTGTCAGCAGCGGTCACGTTCGCTGTGGCGAGTGTCATCTTGAAATCGAGCGCAGCAGAGGAAGTATCACTCGAAGAAGCGACACAAAACGTGAGTGCGATGAAAGGCAAACAGTCTTACGCATCGGCTCTCGTGACAGATCGTCTTGATAAAGTCGACCATATCATCTTCGCTTGTGACGCTGGAATGGGATCGAGTGCCATGGGAGCATCGGTTCTCCGGAACAAGGTCAACAAAGCGAACTTGCCAATCAAAGTGACGAACACGTCTATCAGCAACTTGCCGAAAGATGCCCAGTTCGTCATCACACACGAAGATTTGACGGAGCGTGCGGAAGCGCAAGCACCGAATGCGATTCATCGTTCGGTCACGAACTTCTTGAACGCCGATTACTACGACCAATTGGTAGAAGAAATTAAAGCGGAACGCAGCAAAATTTCTTGAACTCAGAACAGATAGAGATACGGTTTAGCCATTAGGAGGAAATCAAAATGCCATTCATTCAAACAGAGATGATTCGACTTAACCAAACATTCGCAACGACAGAGGAAGCGATCACAGCAGCCGGAGCCGTCCTACAAGACGCCGGCTGTGTGACGCCGGAGTATGTAGAAGCGATGCATGAACGTCAAGCGATCGCCAACGTCTATATCGGAAATCACGTCGCCATTCCACACGGTACAGAAGCAGCGAAATCAGCGGTTCAGAAGACGGGGATCTCGTTCCTGCAAGTACCAGACGGTGTCGACTTTGGAGGTCAAACGGCCAAACTCGTCATCGGAATTGCAGGCGTGAATGATGAACATTTAGAGCTCCTATCGCAAATCGCGATTCTCTGCTCGGACGAAAGCAATGTGGAGCGCCTTGTTCAGGCGAAAACGAAAGAAGAAATCTTGGCGCTCTTTATGGAAGAGGTGGCGTAAATGAAAGCTGTTCACTTTGGGGCAGGAAACATCGGACGAGGCTTTATCGGATTATTGCTCAACCAAAGCGGTTACGAGGTGACGTTTGTCGACATCAATGATACGGTCATCGAAGCGCTTGAAGCAAAACGTCATTATGAGGTCGGGTTCGCAGAAGACGGCGTCGATCGTATCATTGTCGACCGTGTTCGCGGTGTCAACAGTTTAAAAGAACCGGCTCGTGTCGTGGAATTGATTGCAGAAGCAGATCTCGTGACGACGGCTGTCGGACCGTCACTTCTCTCAAAAGTGGCACCGTTGATCAGCGAAGGACTTCGTGCTCGTGAAGTCGAAGATGCCCCGGTCTATGTCATCGCATGTGAGAACATGATTGGTGGGAGTGCGATCCTTCGTCAAGAAGTAGAGGCGTGTGGTGGTGTCGGGGAGGCGAATGTTTTCTTCCCGAACGCGGCTGTCGACCGCATCGTCCCGCTACAACAACATGAGGATCCACTTTACGTGGAAGTCGAGACGTTCCATGAATGGGTCATCGAGACACAAGGGCTCAACGAACAACCACCGATTCAAGGCGTGACGTGGGTTGAAGAGATCGGACCGTATATCGAACGAAAATTATTCACGGTCAATACGGGACACGCCATCGCCTCTTATATCGGCTCATTGTTCGGAAAGGCGACGATTGACGAGGCGCTACAAGATCGCCGTGTGCGTCAAGTCGTTCAAGGCGCATTGTATGAGACAGGTTGGTTATTGCTTGAGAAATACGGATTCGAGGCGAAAGAGCATAGCCAATACATTCAAAAAATCATCAAGCGCTTTGAAAACCCGAAACTAAAGGATGAAGTGTCGCGCGTGGCGCGTTCGCCGATTCGTAAACTTGGACCGAGCGACCGTCTTGTCAAACCGGCACGTGAATTGATGGATAACGGCATCGAGCCAAACGAACTTGCTTACGGGATTGCAGCAGCCCTTCATTATTACAACCCGGAGGACTCGGAATCGTCGGAGCTGAACTTGTCGATCGAAGAACACGGCATCTCGTCAACGATTGAAAAATACCTTCATCTTCATGAGGGGGACACGTTGACTCAGTTGATTCTCGATCAATATCATTTGATTCGGGAAGAAGAAAAAGAACGCGTGTCGTAACTAAAAATCGCTCCTGTCCATTTGACAGGAGCGATTTTTAGTGTTTCCCGAACTCGAGATAGGTGGTCGTCTCTTTGACATGAAGCGGAACGTCTGTCTCAGACAATGGAAAACTGAAGTAGTAGCCTTGTACGTAGTCACATGATTCCTTGAGTAACCATTCGAGTTGAGCGGATGTTTCCACACCTTCCATGAGAACTTTCATACCAAGGTTGTGACCGAGTTGAATCATCGAGCGGACGATGGCCTCTTGATTGCGGTCGGTGAACAGGTTCTCGATAAACGACCGATCGATTTTCAGCACTTGCACGGGAAGTTCCCGAAGTTGGCTGAAAGAAGAATAGCCGGTCCCAAAATCATCGAGAGAAATGAGGATCCCGAGCTGATGCAACTGTGTCAGTTTTTCACGGGTTGAGGCTTCATATGAAAGCATCGAGGACTCGGTCACTTCCAATTCGAGATACATCGGGTCCATCCCCGTCTCCAAAAGAATGGATTGTAGCGTATCAACAAAATCTTCGCGCGCAAATTGGAGCGGGGAGACGTTAAGGGATAATGTAAAGGGACGTATCCCAGTTCGTTGCCAACGTACCCAAGTGCGACAGCCTTCCCGAATGACCCAATGACCAATCGAATGAATTAACCCCGTGTTTTCTGCAATCGGGATGAAGTCAGACGGCGCAATCTTTCCGATTTGTGGATGTTGCCAGCGAAGTAATGCTTCCACGCCTTCCAATCGATTTCGCTTCAAATCGATTTTCGGTTGATAGACAAGCGTCAATTCGTCATTACTTAGTGCGGTGACGAGCGCTTTTTCTATCTCCATATTGCGCAAGAGTTGAGGTCGCGATGATTCTTCGAATAATTTGATGTTATTCTCGCCATCCTGTCTGGATTCATCAGCGGCAAGACGAGAAAATTGAATAAGTTCTTCGGAAGAAGCACTGTCCTTAGGGAAATGACTGATTCCCGCACTCATTGTCAATTCAAGAGTCGTGCCATCCACGTCGAAGCTGGATGAAATTGCCTTAATACATTTTTCAGCCTTTTGATGAGCGAGCGAACTTCTTTGCGCAAAGAGTAAGATGACAAACTCGGATGGTCCGATTCGTGTCAACACATCGTCTGGGTGAATCGTATGTTTGAGGCGGTCAGCGACTTGCATGATCAACTCGTCTGCTCCGTGATGTCCGAGAATGTCACTTAGGAAACGCCAGCGGTTTACGTCGATATATAAACAGGCGACCGAACGTTCTTGTGAGATACATTCCTTCAAGATGGCATCAAGTTTATGACGATTCGGTAAATCCGTCAATGCATCATGAAAAGCCATATGTTCAATCAGACGCTGGGAAGCGACCGCTTCGGTCACATCTCGGATGAACCAGAGTACTTGATTGTTCGAACCATCTTGAAGTGGGTAAGACGTCACTTCTAACGTACGATGATTTGTGTCAATTTGTACCGGCTGATAGAACGGCTGTTGAGCCGACAGCAAAGGATGATAATCCTGAAAAAAAGGTTCTGTCGCACATCCCTCGAATAAGTGAGCGAACGCTTGATTTTGATATTGGATTTCACCATCACTTGTCGTCGTCACTACAGCATCCGTTGTCGATTCTAAAATCGTCGTTTGGAAGAGGTCACGTTTTTGGATTTGTCGTTCTAACGTATACGCAATAAAGTACATTCCGAATAAGAGAAATACGATGCTTGTGACTAACCATGCGAGTAGGGTCGGATCAATCGGAACCTGCTTCGCAGCTGAAGCATCGGGGATAATGGTCGTTGCCCGCATTCCAGCAAGGTGCATACTGAAAATAGCTGTCCCCATCAGAAGGGAGAACATCAGTTTAACGGGCAAGGATGTCCGTGCCGTAGCGTAGGACGAAAAGAAACCTACCCATAAGGCGAGAAAGGAAGCGCCCCAAGCGATACCAATTGAAATCAATACCCATAAGGGATCAAAGTCCAATTGAACACTTTGTATAGCGGTCATCCCGATATAATGCATGCTGACGATTCCAAATCCCATCAAACCGGAAGATTGCAGTAAGGTCATCCATGTCGTCTTGCGAGAAATCAAACCGAACGACAGGATGCACCCGGCAATCGCCGGAATCATCGATCCGATAATGAGCCAGATGGAGTACGTGCTTTCGTGTAAAGAAGAATGACCGAGCATGGCCACAAAATGCATGGACCAGATGCCAAGACCTAGCGTGGTACCACCAAATAAAATCCAAGTACGATGAGACGTTGTCACACCTCCTGTGACCCGCTTCGCTAATTCGAGTGCCATCAAGGCTGAAACGCTAGCAATGAGAAAAGCGAGTATCATCAAAAATCCATTGTGACTTGTTGTATGCGTGCTAATCTGTTCCATAGTGTCGATACCTCATAGGGTTATTTAATCCATTCATCACTTCATTATATGCCGAACAATTATAATTACATACAAAAAGATTCAAATGCTATTCTTCCAATCAAATAACGGGTACTACATTGCTAAAGGGGTGCTGATTATGTATAAAAACAAATACATCAACTTTTTCTTACTGGTCTCATTCGGCTATTCATGGTTCATATGGGGGAGCTTGTACTGGTGGACCGATTTGCCAATCATGGTCATCGTTATTTTAGGGGCGTTTGGTCCAAGCATTGCAGGGTTTCTCACGATGTATCGACTTCGGGGCGGGGAAGGGGTGACACATCTTCTTCGGAAAAGCATTCAGTTCCAGATGAGTTGGAAGGCGTATGCGATTCCTTTTTTGTTGGTGCCGTTCTTATTTCTCGTAGCGTATTGGTGGACGGATCGAAGCGGTGCCCTACTCGTTCACGAACCGTGGTGGGTCGTCCCATACTTCTTCTATATGCTAGTTCTCGGAGGGACGTTGCAAGAAGAGTATGGATGGCGCGGCTATTTGCTGGACGCCTTACAATCAAGACTCTCTCCACTTCTAGCTAGCCTGTCACTCGGGGTTCTTTGGGCGATGTGGCATATTCCTCTCTTCTTCATGGCTGGAACAGGACAGGCGAATTTGTCATTTTGGGCGTATGGCTTAGCCGTGATGGCATATACGATCATCATCACTTGGGTATACAACGGTTCGTCGCGCAATTTATGGTCGGCCTTTCTCATGCATACGATGTTCAACGTAATGTTCGTGATGGTCGGGTTCGAAGCGGAAAGTGGTTATCCAATCGGGTTTATTCATTTGACAATCACATTATGGACCGCTGCGATTTTAATCATTTGGAAAACGTACGGTAAATTGAATTATGAGCCGCTCGAAGAAATGATTCCCTCGTACCCGAGTGTTACGCAACGAATTCGTGAGGGTAAAGAGTAAAACAAAAAAGAAAAGGGAGTGGCCGTCTTGAATTTTCGCGCACTCGAACAATCAGACGTGAAATCCTTGCAGCGCTTGTTTATGGAGAGTTTGAGTGACTTGATTCGACGAGAGCGGTTTGAAGATGCCGATTTGCTCGATGAAGAAGTGGCGCGTCTGAACACGACGATTCAAGATCATTTCGATGATGACACCGTTGATCTGTACGTTGTAGAAGAGGACGGAATCCTTGTCGGAGCAGGGGCGTTATTACCTCCGAATGATATCATCTCAGGCAACATACAAATTGAGCGTGATGCGATTGAGCTAGGGAGTGTCTATGTGTCACCACGAATGCAGCAGCGAGGTGTCGGACAATTCCTGTTAGAAGAGATGATGCGTGAAATTTCGGTTCGAGGGAAGAAGGTCTTTTATTTAGATGCCGGATTCCCGAGCGCCCAAGCCTATTGGCAAAAACGATTGGGTGAGCCATCTCATATCCTCGAACATTATTGGGGTTCCGGGTCATCACATATGATTTGGCGGGTCAATATCAAACAAGGAACTTAGCTGAGTGCTAAGTTCCTTTTTTTAGTAATAAGATCGCATGAATTGATGAATGCCGGATGCCGTTGCTTCAGCCATTCGTTGACGATATGTCGTACTCGTTAAATGTGAGCGGTCGCTTGAATTACTGATGAATCCATATTCGACAAGGGTAGAAGGTGACACGTTACGTCCGACTACGTATACATTTTGATACTTGACCCCACGGTTTTGAATCGTAGAAATCCGTGAAGCGATCTCTTTATTGATACTTGAGCCGAGACTACGGCTGGCGGAAACGTAAGGGTTTGTCGTATAGCTATCTGACGTCGGGACGAGTACCTCATGTCCATGAGCCGTGTTATAAACAGAAGAGTTCGCGTGAAGACTGACGAACACATCCCCTTTATAAGACTTGTTGAGTGACACACGTTGGTCAAGGGAGAGGTACGTATCGTTTGAGCGAGTCAATTTAACGTTGTAGTCATATGTGCTCGATAAGACGCCAGCAAGGCGTTTCGCGATATCAAGTGCAATTACTTTCTCGTAAACCGATCCGTAGACAGCGCCAGGGTCGTTTCCGCCATGCCCTGCGTCGATGACGACCGTTTTACCAGTTCCGTCTGTATCGGTTGGTGTCGTGACAGTCGTAGGCTTCAAGTACTCGGATGCTACATAACCGGTTTTCCCATTGTATGTGACTTTATACCACGAGTCGTAACGACTGACATACTTGACGACCGACCCGGCCGGAATGACGGTTAAGACATTGCTCCAAGAGGCCGCGCTAAGGCGCATGTTCAAGTTCACGGTCGTTTCATAATAAGCAGACGGGGTTACAGGAGCTGTCGTCGCCGTTAAATAGTCAGAAGAAACGTAACCGGTTTTTCCATTATAGGTAACCTTATACCATGATCCGTAGCGACTCACATATTTGACCGTCGCACCCGACGGAATCGTCGTGACGACAGAACTCCATGAAGCGGCGCTGAGACGAAGGTTTAAATTGGCAGTCGTCTTATAATAGTCCGAAGGTGGGACGGGAGCACTCGTAGCTGTTAAATAAGCAGAAGCAACGTAGCCCGTCTTTCCATTGAACGTCACTTTGTACCATGACCCATAGCGACTGACATACTTGACGGTCGCGTTGGCAGGGATCACGGTGACGACATCGCTCCATGAAGCGGCAGTAAGACGCATATTTAATCGGTCTGTTGTCTTATAGTAAGCAGAAGTGTTCGAGACCGTAACGTATTGAGAAGAGACATATCCTGTTTTGCCTCCATAACTGACTTTGTACCACGAACCGTATGTACTGATATACGTGACGCTTGAGCCAGATGGAATGGTCAATAGGACAGGGCTCCAAGTGGCTGCACTTAAGCGAAGATTTAAGTTGGCGGTAGTGGTATAGGTCGAGGCGGCTTCAACAACAGTCGATTGAATACCAGATGAATCCAGTTGGAACGGGACGATTGCTGCCCCGGATATTGCAAGTGAAGAGCTGAGTAACAGCTTTAAACTCCATGATGATTTTGTTTCATTCAATGTTCAAACTCCTTTATTCATTAAACTAGTGACAAGGGCGGCGTATGAGAGTGCATCTAGGTTGTCCCTGTTTATTATATAAGTAAAAAGGAAAAAATGGAGGGAAATATATAATTCATTTACCTTTTTTCTTAAAATAAAAAAGACGCACAAGGCGTCTGGAGTAAATCAGATTAAACGATGCGAGGCATACCTTCATTATTAAAGGTTGCTGGAACGTCGATTTGTACAATGCGTGGTCTTTCTTCAGCATTTATAGTAATCGGTTCTTCGATTTTTACGATACGTGGTCTTTCTTCCGCAAAAGGTTTGAATGAACTTCCGAGTAAGAGGACTGCAGTTGTAATAAAGAAAAATCCAGCTAACTTTTTCATGTTTAATTCCTCCGTTGTATAATGATTTATATGGAAAAAAATTAATACCAATTTTGATCAAGCAACTTACATGTCATCTGAGGATTTTAAAAGCTGGTAGATGTCTTCAGACTGTTCTTTAACAGAATCGAATAAGTTCCCTGAGTAGGTCTCAGGTAAACTCGGTTCGAAAATAGTCACTTTATCAGAGTCGTTTATCATTAAAGTCGCTACAATCGGAACGTTCACAGTCTGACTTAATAGGGTACTACAAAGTGGAGTACAAACTTTTTGTAGTTGCTCTAATGAGTTAGGTTGCCAACATACAGAGGCTTCAGGAAGAATATATAAAATGTGACCTTCGCTCAATAGCGTTTCACATTGTTTAGATAACAAATCGGAATCCTGTTCAACGTTGATAAATTCATAATCATGAAGTTGTGCTTCATAAGAAGTTTTGCTACTTCTTTTTAAAATTGACAACGATAATTCTGGACCTAAAATGTAAAGCTTTTTAAAGGAACGGTTTGCTTTTAACGTCTTTGAAATTAGTTTCGGAAGACGTTGGTAGTAATCGATTTGAAATGCGTTTACAATGAAGCCTTTAGTAGAAGATAATAACTGTGTCAAATTTTCTAAGCCTTCGAAATGATTTAAGTCATCTTTCGAATATGAATGGTCTACTACCGCAGACGGTTTAGAAGATTTCGACTTAAAGTAGATTTTCGGTTTAATATAATCTTCAGCGAGTAAAAAACTAAGTTTCCCCATGTATACCATCCACCTCCTACAAACTGTTCATCTTAATTGAAAAAGTAGAACTAAAGTCCAAATCACTATTGATTGACTAGTTAAATCTTATCATGATTAATTGTGATGATGGATAAGTTTGGGTTGGGAAACTTTTGTTTAAAATGCTTAATTAAGTTGAGGATTATAGGCTGAATTTCCTGAAAGTACTTCACATGAATAAATTATGAGTGAAGTTCGAAAATGGGGCAAAGGGGCTACTACTAATAATGGAGTACAACTATGGGAATTTAATTAGAGTAGAGCGCTTGCGAAAAAATATGAAACAATCCGTGTTAGCAAGAGGGATCTGTTCAATTTCTTATTTGAGCAAAATTGAAAATAATCAAACATCTGCTAGTGAGGAAGTCCTAGAACTTCTTTTCGAGCGTCTTGAAATTGAAGTACCCCTATATCATGACTTTAGTTACCAATCAGAAAAAGTTATTAAAGAAATAAGAGAGATTTTGAAAGAAGCAATCCTTACTCGAAAAGATCGTGACAAACAAGAGCAAGTCAAAAAATATATGAATCATCCTACGGTTAAACAATCCAAATCGGTGTATATGACTCTCATGGTCACATTGGCCCGTTTTGGAGTAATGCCAGGGGGGGATTCGAAATATGTAACGGAAGTAGGTTGGATTGAAGATCAACTTTCTGCTGATGATCGCATTCGATATTACACAGTGAAAGCACTTCAATATTTTCAGGAAAATGAAAAAGAACTATCATACAAATTAATCGAAGAAGTAACAAATAAATTACCTCATTCAGGAATACCTGATTGGGAGGCTGCAGATATTCGTTACATTACGGGCGCGTTATATTTCCGATTTACCGACAATATACAAGCTCTTGAAAATCTTCAAGCTTCATTAAAATATTTTCAAGAAAATTTTTGTTTGGAGCGAATGATAGAGTGTCATATGTTGATTGGACTAACTTATAAACGACGAAAACGATATGCAGATGCTCTCTCTTACAATCAAAAAGCTTTAAAAGTCGCCAATGCAACTGATTTAAGAAACTATTATGGAATGCTCTATAACAATATAGGAGAAATCTATTCGTTATTAGGAGAACAAGATAAGGCACTTACGTACTTCATGGAAAGTTTTGAATACAAAGTGGATATTAGAAGTAAGCTATTTAGTGTGTTATCACTGGTAGAGGTAAATGCAAAACAGGAAAATGAACAAGGTGTCTTAGATTGGTTAGAAACAGGCCACGAATTGATGCAACAACATGAAGCGGTCGAAGAATTCAATCAGCACTTTAATATCTATTGGAATCACTTTAAGGATAAGAACTCTCAAAAGCTTATGGAGAGCCTAAAAAGTGCCGTGACTTATTTTGAAGATCACGATGAGTACGTATACGCAAAAAAATATGCCCTTTGGTTAGCGAAAGAGCTAAGGGAGAATGGGAAATACAAGCAAGCAACAGACTATTACGAAAAAGTAATTTCAATCATGTCACAAGCAGAATGACGCTCGAAGAGAGCGTCATTTTTTATGGGATAAGTACTTTTTCGAGTCATTTTATGGTGTCGTGAAATAATGCACAGTCCACACTTGTTCTTGAACGAGGCGTTCGTCTTCTATATGACCGTTAAGGACCTGCTGTAATAGATGAATCAAATGTTTTTGAAGATTCGCATCATGAGAGCCACTATGCAAAATTTCCTCTTCGCTCGCAACAATGTAAAAACCACCAAGCCGCAATGGAACATGCTTCCGAATCAAAGCAGCGGCAGTTTGAAACTTCGCTTGCTCCCCCATGTGAGGCACGTCAATCTCGAAACGTCCCCATTGATTAAAATCTCCAATTTCTGAAAAAGGTGGGTCACGATGATCCAATGGCAAGTCCTCCGATCCTAGCAATCTCTTTATATTCAGTATATCTTGTTTTTGACTTAAAACGTGCAAAAATAAATGGATAGGGTAATCTACATCTACGAAAATGAATCGGCTTCTTTCCTTTCTATATTCTGTAAAAGGATTCCTTCCAGATTAGGCAAAAAAGAGTCAAAAATAACACGGTCGATATGACCGTGTTATTGCATGATGTGTTCTTTTGAGGTTGGGAGTTCACAGATAAATGTACTTCCTTCCCCGTATACCGATTCGACATGGAGTTGACCATCATGGGCTTTGGCAATTTCTTTACAAATTGCGAGACCGAGACCGGTACCTCCGATTTTGCGACGATCCGAATTATCGACGCGGTAAAATTTCCCGAAGAGGTGAGGGAGCGAGGCACTCGGTATACCCATACCGTGATCTCTCACTTTCATCACGACCTCTTCGTCTATGCGTTCGAGCGATACAAGGATATTCCCGCCATCTGGCGAATATTTGATGGCGTTACTTAATAAGTTACCAAGTAATTGACGCATCCCTTCTAAGTCTGCATCGATAATAAAGTCTTGTTCGGTATCGGCATCGATGAATAGTTCATGCCGGTCCGTCGTTTCCTGATAAAACGCGACACTGTCTGTGACGAGCTTGTATAAATCGACCGGTTCCCACTCGAACGTTTGCTTTCCAGACTCCATTTTTTGAAGATCCAAGAAATCGTTGACGAGATAGGAAAGGCGTTTCGCTTCATCGTGAATCGTCTTCAAATACAGTTCACGACGACTTTCCTTCAAATCACGTGACAGCATCAGTTCGGTAAATCCGTAAATCGAGGACAAAGGTGTCCGTAATTCATGCGAGACGGTCGAGACGAGTTCGGATTTCATCCGATCAATCTCCGTTTCGGCCGTGACATCACGTAAGACGAGCATCGTTCCGCGGAGTTTACGGTCCCGATAGACGCTTTCGGCATAAAGTTGAATGAAGCAATCGCCTTGATCGATTGAAATCGTCAGTCCGTCTTCCGGCGGGTCTTGCGTAAAGACGCGCTCGAAGTATCGGACAAACTGTTCATGCTGATCGACGCGTTCTGCTAATTGCTCGATATCGATATCGATGGCAGAGAGTTCTTCGTATCCCTTGTAGTCAAAGTGTAAATCATTAAACATGCGAATGAAGGCGCGATTCCCGACGACGGTATCATCCTCATAGTTCACATACAGAATAGCTTCCCGTACAGAGTTAATGAGTTGCGCTGTTTCTTTTCGATCCTGCTGCATCTGACGATAAAGCTGCATGCGAAGAAGAGAGATGGCAAGTTGACCAGCAAACGCGTTCAACTCCGATTTTTCACTGGCATCGTACTGTTCGTCGTAACGAGCCAAGTAAAGACAGCCAATCAGACTATTATCCGATGGGTCCATGATAGGAATGACCGTCTCATAGATATAATATGGATACGTGTGTAACGCATCGACGACCCGCTTAGAAGTGGCGGCCGGTAACTTTGAAATCATGACTCGTTTAAGCAAAAGGGAATCTTTCTTTAGACTTTCTTGTTGATCTTCGGTCATCTCTTTCGGTACGACAGACGTGATTTCTCCGTCTTTTGTGAGTAAAAGGGCACCGAACTCAGATTTTGTAAGCAACACAATCTTTTCAATGACAGAAGAGTAATCGAATAGTGATTCTTTCGAAGCCAATACTTCAATCAACTCATTGCGATATTGAAGATTGATTTCGTTTAATTTGGATTCGTTCAACACGGTTTCGAGCTTTTCTTTCTTCGCTTTCAGTCTGCTGTTCTGGTCGGCCATCCGTTTGATGAGCGGGCGTCCGATCAATAAAATGGCACTGATGAACATGACCAATCCAATCATCCAAATCCATCGGAGGGCAGTGAGTTCGAGAGTGGAGACATCCCCATCTCGAACGAACCAGGCCCCAATCAAGGTCAAAACCAGACTGAATCCACAAACACTATATAAAATACTGAGTATTTGACGACTGTTCAATTGTTCAATCCACTTGCTGATCATTCGTTCTACTTCCTTCCTTGAACATAAAAAACGATAGGTCATCTTTTCCTTGCCCTGAATTCTATGAGACCGGGAAGGGAAAATGAAACAATTTGCTTATACGAAGTGTTTAAAATCATATACACATAATGCGATTTACCCAAAATACATGAAATGTACACGTGTCAACCTGCTTTGCGTTGACATTGTCTGATGAAGTGATTATTTTGAAGTTAAGATAAAAAGGAGTGTGAGTCTATGCTATCGATTGAACCTTCTGCTTTGACTGAACGAGACACATATAAATTTTTGATTGGCAGTATTGTTCCAAGACCGATTGCATTTGTCACAACACAACATGGGGACGTGATTAATGCCGCCCCGTTTAGCTATTTCAATGTAGTCGCATCCAATCCTCCGCTCGTCTCTGTCTCGGTTCAACGAAAAGATGGCGTGATGAAAGACACGGCGCGTAACGCACTCCGTACGAATGAACTGGTGATTCATGTCGTAGATGAGACGAACGTCATCAACGTGAACGAAACGGCCGCCAACCTTGCGGCAGATGAGAGTGAGCTATCTCGTACGGACTTTACGCTTCAACCGAGTGATGTGATTTCAACGCCAGGGGTCAAAGAAGCGAAAATTCGTTTTGAATGTGTGCTCCATCATCACTTGCCGATTGAACATGAAGGAAAAACGACTGCCGATCTATTGATTGCACGAATTGTCCGCTTTCATATTGATCGAGAGTTATACAGTCAAGGACGCATCGATGCCAAACGGCTAGCGCCTGTCAGTCGGATGGCGGGCAATAGTTATGCGACCCTTGGGGAACTATTTGATGTGAAGCGCCCGGAATAACCGATAAACGTGCCCGTTTTTTCTAAAGAACGGACACGTTTTTTGGGTAAAGAAATAGGAAACGCATTTGGGTGCGGTATTTCTTTCTTTCCGATACTCGCTTGTGTCACAATAAAGTCAGAACATTCTAACTTTCAGTCATCCTAGATCAGAGAAAAAGGGGAGTCCGTCATGTACCGTCCAACTGTCCAATCGATTATTACCGCTATCGAAACCGTGATTGTCGGAAAAGAAGAAGTCATCGCAAAAAGTCTCACTGCCTTGCTGGCAGGTGGGCATGTATTACTTGAAGACGTACCAGGAGTGGGGAAAACGATGCTCGTTCGTACGTTCAGTCGAGCGATTGACTTAGATTTTAAGCGCATTCAATTCACGCCGGACATGCTGCCATCCGACTTGACCGGAATTTCGATGTATAACCAAAAAACGAGAGAATTTGAATATCGACCAGGTCCGCTCATGGGTAACATCATTTTAGCGGATGAAATCAACCGGACCTCACCGAAAACACAATCGGCTCTTCTCGAGGCGATGGCTGAGCGAAGTGTGACAGTGGACGGGGAATTGAAAGTGTTACCTTCACCTTTCTTCGTCATGGCGACACAAAACCCGATTGAGCATGAAGGGACGTATCCGTTACCGGAAGCACAGTTGGATCGCTTCTTACTTAAAATCGAGATGGGCTATCCGACGTTCAATGAAGAGATTGCGTTGTTGTCACGTTTTGAAAAAGAAGAGCCGCTCGAGGCGCTTCAGAGCGTGATCACGAAGCAAGAAGTCGAACTGATGCAACGTGAAGTGAGAAACGTACATGTGTCGAGTGCGGTCAAGCAGTACATCGTGCGACTGGTACATGAGTCGCGAAAAGATCCGCATACGTATTTAGGCGGGAGTCCGCGAGCCACACTTGCGTTGATGAAAGCAGCACAGGCATGGGCGTATATCCATAATCGTGATTTCGTCTTGCCGGATGATGTGAAGGCGATGGCGACGAGCGTGCTCGGACATCGCGTCCTTTTGACAGCGGAAGCGCGATATAAAGGAAAGTCACCAAATCAGTTGATTCAAGATTGGCTGGATACGTTACCTGTCCCGATGGATCGTGAGGTCAATGAAGTATGAAAAACTGGATGAAGCTGTTCGTTGTATGGGCGGCGGCATTCGGATTGTATGCATTTGCCCGCATCGAAGGCAGTATCGTCGCCTCAACATTATGGTGGTCGTTCGTCGTGTTGACCGTCTACTGGACGCTCTTTATGATTTATCCGGTCACGGCGGCAAATGTGGTGCGTCGTGTGACAACGAAGCGACTTGTCTCTGGACAAACAATGGACGTCGAGTTACGAATTGAACGGAAGTACCCTTTCTTGATTGGGGTGGTCACGTTAGAGGAGCGATTGCCACAACGTTTGACGGATGAAGACAAGACGATTGTCGTGCCGGTGGACCGTTTTTTCCGACAAGCAGAAGTCGTCCAGTATGAGGTCGGGGCGATCAAGCGTGGGATTCATGTCTTTGACCGCACCGTGCTCCATGTACGCGATGTGTTCGGTTTGTTCGACCGGAAGCGGACGTTGCGACTCGAAACGGTCGTCGAGGTGTCGCCTGCCGAATTGCCGTTTGATTTACCTCGAGACGAACATGTCGGAGGTCGTGGGGAACAATATCGTCAAATGCGGACGTATACCGAAGTTGCCAATACGACCAGCGGGGTTCGGGAGTATGCGGCAGGGGACCGGATCGGACGGATTGATTGGAAGGCATCCGCACGTCGCGGTAACTTGATGACCAAGACGTTTGACCAGGAACAAGAGAAGAAGCTCTCACTCGTATTCGTGCCTGCCGTCTCTGCCGGGTATGAAGAGGCATTTGAACGCTCATTATCCTTACTCGTTGGGGCGATTCGTCAGTTAGAACGAAAAAATCTGCCGTTTGAACTTTACGTCATCGAAGAGCAGGTGCGACTGTTCCATCTTCCCGACCAGAGTGCGGAAGTCGGCCATTACTTGTTGACCGCCACGCCAGAAGCCGAGGGGCGTCTCGTCGAACGAGTGAAGCAAAATCTGCCTCAACAAACTGGAGATTTGATTTTGATCAGTCCGTTTGAAACGACGTCCATTCGAGAGTTGATGCACGAGACACAAGGTAGCTATCATCTCTACACGGCAGTAAATGAGGTGACGGTATGAAGACATGGGTAACCCGAATCGTCTATACGGCGCTTGCCGCCTATTTGTTGTCGTTCTGGATTGAGCCGATTGTCGGAAGTACGACGTTCGATGTGACGTGGCCGTTTTACTTCCTGCTTATCGTGCCGATGTTTGCCAGTCTTCTGCCGTGGGCTGCTTTCCTTGGGATCTCGCTTCTTCATTTCCTCGTCATCTTGTATGTCTATCATGGCAGTATTCTGGACTGGTTTGGGCTATGGATGGAAGATTTGATGGGTGTCATGAGCGGTGAGCTGCCGAATGAAGCAATTTTCTTCTCTGCCATGGCGCTGATTGGCTTGCTGTTCGCCGTGCTCGTCGGACGAACCTATCCGAGTTACAGTTTTGCACTTGGGATGATTGTCTCGACACTTGGGGTTATGGCTTATTTTGATACGTGGACGTTGTATGACGGGGAAGGCAATATCCTGTATGCCATCGTCACATCGCTCCTCTTATTATTTGTCACCGATTTGGCGAAACGACCGAGTCAATCGCTCGTCCGATTCGTCAGTATCGGACTACTCCTCAGTGTCGTCGTGGCTCTCGCAAACGCTTCGCCAACGCTTGAAGGCGATTGGTCTGACCGGATCACTACGAGTTTCCGGAATGCGACGACGGAAGGAGATGGGAGTGGCCCAGGCCGAGTTGGGTATGGAGTGAACGACGAATCGCTAGGTGGTCCGTTTGAACAGGACGACGGCATCGTCTTCATCGCTCGCGGCGTGCCGGCCCGCTATTGGCGCATCGAATCCAAGGCGATTTATACGGGGAAAGGTTGGGTTGAGGCACCGGTCCTTGACTCGAACTACAATCGTGGTCAGTTGGTGGACTCGGAAGTGGATACGACACCGGAACAGGCATTATTACGTTTTGAGCGCCGACAACCGTTCGTTCCTTATGGTGGAGAATATCCGCAAGCCATCGAAACGGAGTCCGGTACCGAATTTCGAGTTGGTGACATCGAGCGGGCGTTCCCGAACGAGACGATTACGATGCAACCGTCCGGAAAGATTGTATTTGAAAATGAGGAACAATCGACTCCGCGGACGATCCAACTTCGTTATAGTGTCCCGGCTTTCTCTGAAGAACAGCTTGCATTAAATGAAGAAATCACGTCGCTCACGGAAGAAGAGCAACAGGTCTATTTACAGCTACCGGAATCGTTGCCAGAGCGTGTACGAAATTTAGCCGCTGACATTACGGCGGAGAGTGAGACACCGAACGAGAAGGCGGAAGCGGTAGAAGCGTATTTCCGAAATGGAGAATTTCAATACGATACCGAAAATGTGGCACAACCGGAGGGGGACACGGATTATGTTGACCAGTTCCTGTTCGACACACAAATCGGGTATTGCGATAACTTCTCGACGTCAGCTGCCGTGTTGTTGCGTGCGAACGGCATACCGACGCGTTGGGTAAAAGGGTTTACGATGGGTGACACACGAGGGGTCGTTCAAGGTGAAGAAGAACATACGATTCGAAATCGTCACGCCCACTCGTGGGTCGAGTATTTCATTGAAGGCGCGGGCTGGGTCCCGTTAGAAGCGACCATCAGTTTCTCGGACGCCAACTTATTGCAGATGGAACGAGAGACGGATACGGAAGACACGACACCGGCTGCGAACGATCCCCAAGCAAATCAGGACAATGATACGCAAAACCGTCCGCAAGAAGATTTGTTGATCGATGACGTGACGACAGGTGATGTTCAAGAGGAGGCACGCAACATGCCCGTGTGGGGATGGGTTGTCATTCTCTTCCTCGTGGCGGTCCTCGTTTGGAACCGGAAAATCATCGCGCGTCAAATCATGTATGTCTGGTGGATGAGTCGTCCGCTCACGGATGGGCGCCTCGTCTCGATGCACCGCTATTTGATGAAACGACTGCGTGCGAACGGATTCAAAATTGAGGGACGTACGCCTTCGGAACTCGCCAAAGAGGTCGACGCCTACTATGAAACGAATGATATGACCCGTCTGACGGCTTTGTTTGAGCAAGCTATTTATGCGGAACAAGAGCCGAATTCAAAATATAAAGAATATTGGAAAATCATGATTCGTCGAATTATGAGTTGAAGTGACGGGATGCATCAAGTAAGATAGACGCATTAGTTAGATAATTGAACATGGCATTCCTTCGTATATACTCGTGAATTGGCGCGAGAGTCTCTACCGGACCACCGTAAATGGACCGACTATGAAGGAGCACGTTTCGTATACAAAGAAAAGGGCGTGCTTCTTCTTCGGTTTGGGTTAATCTGGGGAGAGGCGCGTCCTTTTTTTTGAGGAGAAGGCAGAAAGGTGGAGATTTCGTGAAAGTAGAACAAGAAATGATTTTGGTGCTTGATTTTGGTGGTCAGTATAACCAGTTGATCACACGTCGTGTCCGTGACCTTGGCGTATACAGCGAGTTGCATTCACATAAGATGACGGCAGCGGAGATTCGCGAATTGAACCCGATCGGCATCATCTTCTCGGGTGGACCGAACAGCGTATACGCGGAAGGTGCATATCGTTGTGATCCAGAGATCTTTGAACTGGGTATTCCAATCTTCGGGATCTGCTACGGGATGCAACTCATGACGCATCACTTCGGTGGTCGTGTGGAACGTGCCGCTCATCGTGAATACGGAAAAGCGACATTGTTCTCAACGCCGGAAGCATCAGCGATTTATAACGGGCTTCCAGTCGAGCATACAGTATGGATGAGCCACGGTGACCTCGTCATGGAAGCGCCGGAAGGATTTATCGTCGATGGAACGAACCCGTCTTGCCCGGTCGCTTCAATCAAAAACGATGAGTTGAAAATGTACGGTGTCCAATACCATCCAGAGGTTCGTCACTCGGAGTATGGAAACGACATCTTGAAAAACTTCATCTATGAAGTATGTGGTGCCAAAGGCGAATGGTCGATGGAAAACTTTATCGACCTCGAAGTGGAGAAAATCCGTGAAATCGTTGGCGATAAGCAAGTCCTTTGTGCGCTTTCGGGTGGTGTCGACTCTTCTGTCGTGGCCGCACTCGTTCATCGCGCAATCGGTGATCAGTTGACGTGTATGTTTGTGGACCATGGTCTCCTTCGTAAAGGGGAAGCGGATAGCGTCATGAAGACGTTCGCGGACGGATTCAACATGAAGGTCATTAAAATCGATGCACAAGAACGTTTCTTGACGAAATTGGCTGGTGTCTCGGACCCTGAGCAAAAACGTAAGATCATCGGAAACGAGTTCATCTACGTATTTGATGAAGAAGCATCGAAACTCGTTGATATGGACTTCCTCGCACAGGGGACGCTCTACACAGACATCATCGAGAGTGGGACAGACACAGCACAAACAATCAAATCACACCATAACGTCGGTGGATTGCCAGAAGATATGAACTTCACGTTGATCGAACCACTCAACACGCTCTTTAAAGACGAGGTCCGTGCACTCGGTACAGAACTCGGTCTTCCTGACTATATCGTTTGGCGCCAACCGTTCCCAGGTCCAGGCCTTGGAATTCGTGTCCTCGGTGAAATCACGGAAGAGAAGTTAGAGATCGTGCGTGAATCCGATGCGATTCTACGTGAAGAAGTGAAGAAAGCTGGACTTGAACGCGACATCTGGCAATACTTCACGGTGCTCACGCCGATTCGCTCGGTCGGAGTCATGGGTGACGAGCGTACGTACGACTATGCTGTCGGTGTCCGTGCGGTCACTTCAATCGATGGCATGACGTCCGATTGGGCACGTATTCCATGGGATGTGCTTGAGAAGATCTCTGTCCGGATTGTAAACGAAGTCAGCCACGTTAACCGTGTGCTGTATGACATTACGTCTAAGCCACCTGCAACAATTGAATGGGAATAAGCTGAACAGAGGGGATATCCCCTCTGTTTTGTCTTAAAACCGAACATTAACGTTTTTTATCGATGTAAAATCCGTGAATTTAGTTGACATTCTATTTTCACGCTGATACGATAAGAGCGTTCTTATTATAACCGAACAATTATAAAATATTTTGCCGTATAATGTCGGGGATATGGCCCGAGAGTCTCTACGAAATCACCTTAAATGATTTCACTACGGCGAGACATAGATGAGGGTGTATGCCCTCGTATGTTTCGCGTGGGGTCCTCGGTCATTTGCCGGGGACCTTTTCTCGTTTTACGGCGAGCACAAGGAGGAAAACAAATGAGCACACAGCTCAAGCAAGAACAGCAACAACCATCAACGACGAGTCGGATCGATCGTTACTTCCAACTCACAGCACTCGGTACGAGTGTCCGCACGGAACTGATCGCAGGATTTACAACTTTCCTCGCGATGGCTTACATCCTCTTCGTTAACCCGAACATTCTTGGGGCAGCGGGTATGGATACAGGAGCGGTCTTCGTGGCGACAGGTCTTGTCGCGGTAGTCGGTTCATTGACGATGGGACTTCTCGCGAACTACCCAATTGCGATTGCGCCAGGCATGGGCCTTAACGCGTTCTTCGCATATAGTGTCGTCATCGGGATGGGTATTTCTTGGCAAACGGCTTTGTCAGGGGTACTCGTATCAGGTCTCTTCTTTATCGCATTGACGTTATCAGGAATTCGCGAAACGATTGTCAATGCGATTCCGGCTCCGCTCAAAATGGCGGTTGCTGCAGGGATTGGTTTCTTCATCGCTTTCATCGGTTTGAAAAACGCAGGCATCGTTGTCGCGAATGAAGCAACACTTGTTAGTCTTGGTTCGCTCGGAACGGGCACAACGCTTCTCGCGGTATTCGGTCTTGTGGTCAGTGCCTTGCTCATGGCGCGCGATGTAAAAGGTGGTATTTTCATCGGGATGTTGTTGACGGCGATTGTCGGAATGATCTTCGGTCTCGTGCCAACTCCGACAGCCATTTCAGATGTCGTGTCGATGCCGCCGAGTATGTCATCTACATTCGGTCAAGCCTTCATCAACTTCGGTGATGTCTTCACGCTTCAAATGCTCGTTGTCATCTTGACGTTCTTCTTCATCGATTTCTTTGATACAGCAGGAACGCTCGTCGCGGTAGCGCGTCAAGCGGGCATCATGAAAGAAAACAAAGTGCCGCGTGCGAGTAAGGCGTTGTTGGCGGACTCGACTGCAACGGTAGCAGGTGCAATCTTCGGAACATCTACAGCGACTTCATACGTTGAATCGTCAGCGGGTGTCGCTGCTGGTGGACGTACAGGGTTAACAGCTGTCTTCGCAGGATTATTTTTCGGGTTAGCGTTGTTCTTCTCGCCATTATTGGCAGTCGTGACGGCGCCAGTCACGGCTCCGGCACTCATCATCGTTGGAGTGCTCATGGCTTCGGCACTTCTCGATATCGATTGGAAAAAGATCGAGATTGCAGTCCCGGCCTTCTTGACGATTATCATGATGCCACTTACATCATCAATCGCAACGGGAATTGGGCTTGGGTTTATCCTTTATCCACTCATGATGATTGCAAAAGGGAAGACGAAAGAGATTCATCCGATCATGTACGGGATGTTGATCATCTTCTTGGCATACTTCATGTTCTTGCCACACGCATAAGTTCATTTGAAAAGCCGGCTCTGTAATTAAGAGTCGGCTTTTTTGTATGCAGTATTTTCAGGAAGGAATGGGTCGTACATCGTCATCGCATGATTTTCTGTGATGAACTCGTTTCGAAGATGTATACCATTCATTGAAGTGACTTCTCTAAATATCTGGTTATGTCGGATCGTCCCACCCCACCATTCACGGGTGAAATGATGGTTTTCTTCATATATACGATACTGTTCTTTATTCGGGATGTTCGAACGCCATTCCCCGACGAGATGATCTCCCTCTATATATAGAAGGAGTTGATACGTTTGTGCTGTCTGGTTTGTGATTTGTAAGTCGAGATAATTATAAGAACATGTCGCACCACTCCCGAAAGGTTGATCCCGTCGGTAATCTGGGAACACATCGTAGCTGTGACGATAACGTTCGGTCACGGTCAAGGGGCTATGTAAGGTGATCCAATAGATTAGATTCGACAGTTGGCATAGACCACCACCGATTCCTGAAGTGACTTTTCCGTAATGGAGAATCATTCCGTCGACGTATCCTTTACGTTTCGTCGGCTTGCCGATCATCTTCCAATAGGAGAGGACGTCGTTTGGAGTCAGGATAGAGCCGTTCAGTTTGGTGATTGCAATCTTCAGATTGATAACCTTGTTATGTTGAACTTCCATGTCGACATCTCGGAGTTGGCGATATAGAGGAGTGCGATGCGTATGGATCAGATAGGGCATCGGGTCAGTGTTTCGTTTTGAAACATACTTTCGTTTGTCCGTTATCCATTCTATTCGTCGCTTAAGCGTATAAATTTGTGTACCAGACCAGATTCTGAACGGTGAACGTTTCTTAGGCCGCTGTAAATCGGATTGCATCATTGGTTGACTCCTTATAGGTTTATAGTCGTTTTTAGATATAAGTGTATTCTTTAAAGTGATTTATTCTTCCTTCTTCCATTAAGGAGTTGGGATTCGAACTTTGGATGATGTAGAAAAAGATTTAAAAGTTTTTTTAGAATAATGCTTGCAAGATCAAAAAGCAGGTGATATAGTTATCTCTGTTGCCAGCGACAAACGTTGAACAAACGAAAAAGTTGTTGACATCAAAATGAATTAAATGTTATTATCATTTAGTCGCCAAGAGCGGCAGACGAACTTTGAAAACTGAACGATGAGGCAAAAAAAGTTTTACAATTTTTGAATGAAGCGCAAGCTTCGTCAATTCAAGAGCTATATCAAATTCTTTGGAGAGTTTGATCCTGGCTCAGGACGAACGCTGGCGGCGTGCCTAATACATGCAAGTCGAGCGCAGGA
>NZ_JACSJX010000005.1:0-84192 GCF_018617345.1 Exiguobacterium sp. s131
TCGAGCGGCGGAGCAGTTTATAGAGGTGTGTCTTCCGTTCGCGTAGCGTCCGCTCGTCGTCGGCATAAAAAAAGAGGAGATAATCGCGATTGGTGCGATGCTCCTCGAGGTATTCGAGCTCCTGCTTTTTCTTCAACAAGAAGGGCAGGTAGGCCGGTGTCTGATTTTGTCGAATCTGTCGCTCGATGCTGATCTTCTGCCGCTCGAGACTGAGTGGCGTGTTCAGTGGCACGACCTTGAGCGGGTGCGTGTACGCCTGCAGGAGATAGGCGAGGGAGAACACGTCATGGTCTTTTTCCTCCTCGTTCAGTGAATAGATGTCCTTCGAGGTGAGCTGGACCATGTCGAGATAGGTCCCGTCGCGCATCTCGAACGACTCGGTACCGGTGATGTCGACGACCGGCATCAATTGGGCGACCGTCGGTTTGACGACGACCTTGTCTTTGACCTTCCGTTTCTCGACCACGTCCTGTTCGTCGAGCCAGGTGCCCGTAGGTCTCGGTCCCTGTAGCGTGTCTTCGATGAACGCCATCTCACTCACGTCCTTTCGTGTACGCGTCGAGCGCGAGATAGGTGTCTTTCCGTTTGATGAGCGCGTAGTAAATCGCGTGGACCATCCGCTTCTGCGGGTTCGTCGCCGGCCGCAGTACCATGAATAGCCCAAAGACAATGAGGAAGACCGTGAACGGGATGTGGAGCACGGACGGGATGAACGGGAGCGTCACGAGTCGGAGCACGATGAGCCCGACGAGGAACAGGAAGTCATGCAGATAGAGCATCTTGTTGATCTTCAGTTCGGTCGTGACCTCATTTGGTATTCGATAGTTGCGCATGGGTCATCACTCCTTCTTCTCAATATGGTCAGGACGCGGTGGTGAGGTCGGATAGATTCGTCGCGTCTCTTCCTGGTGCTGGCTATGACGGTGTGTCTGATTCTCACGTACCTGTTCGATGACCTCGGTCTCGACGTCGAGCACGGTATCCTGATGGATAGTCCGTCGGGCGCGTCCTTGGCGTTTCTCTGTTGTCGAATCATTCGAACCCGTCGTAGAGGACGAAGACGAGGATGAGTCGCCTGAAGGTGGTACCTCATGAGGTGTCGGTGTCGTCACGTCATTTCTGTCTACTGATTCATTGTGACGATGGCCTGGTCCGGATGTGGTATCGGTGGACCCGGTGACCGATTCGAGAGTCGACGAAGCAGGGACTGGAGAATGACCAGAACTGGAATGGTCGTGAATCGACTCCGGTCTTTGCGTCTCCGATGACGTTGTTGGATGGTCGGCACGTTCGGTAATCGATTCAGGGTTCGTCGCATGAATCGATTCAGGAGACGTGCGACCCGACGCTTCCTTCACGTTTGGAGAGCCTGGCGCTTCCGGTTCTGATTTTTGAGCACTGATTGGTTGCGCAACGTCCTTCGGATTTGTCAGTTTCTCTTTGTCGGTCTGCGTGCGATTGGCGGTTTGATTCGCCTGTCCGAACCCATCTGAATCGGTTTGACTCTCGGAGTCTGCTCTCTGTGGAGCTTGGTTCGCCGCACTAAGCGGTGAACCGTTCTGCGGCATGGCGCTTGAATCCATCCGAGCCGTCGCGGCTTCATGGAGCGATGGCATTTTCGGTGCGCCTTGTGTGGCACGTGCGACCTTCGAGACCGCATGGGCACCTGCCGAGGTCACGCCTTTCCCAGCGGCATAGGCGCTGAGGGCGACACCCCAGCCCCGCTTGAGTCCGGCATCAATCCCGAACAGCCGCTCGACCATGTTTGGCCCGTCAATCAATGCGACCGAGAAGGCGATGAGGGCAATCAAATAGGCGAACCCGTTCAATGTCTCCGCGAGATAGGCAGTCCCGATCGTGTAAAGCTTGATGGAGACGAAAATCAGGATAATCACAAGGAACGTGTTCAGAATGCTCTGGATGACCTTCTTCGTCTTTTGGCCACTGTGCAGGTCGGCCGGTGCGACGAGAATCGCCAGGACATAGTTGAAGGCGAGCTCGAACGAGAGACGCGCCAGTTTGTAGGCGATCGAGAACAGCGTGAAGCCCATGATCCCGAGCGTCACGAAGATGGTCAACCAGTTCGGCTGATAGCGGTAGTAATACTGGTTGTTCCACTCAACGCCACCTTGGTCGAGTTTACCGAGACTTGTCTCTTTTCCGTTCCATAGAATGTAGGACTCGGCCAATTTGTTTCCGGTTGCCGATAAGTCATAGTTGTTCTTGTCGAAAATCTCATTGATTCGGATATTATCAATCAACTCAGTCGGAATGGCATTTAATGATTCTCCTGTAGTAGCATCAAAATTTTTCGAATCGTGCTCAATCAAATCATGTACATTCCGTTTTAAGATACTCTCAGATAATGAGGCTTCCCCGTCATAAAGCGAATCTGCCCCGATTTCTGCGATTGCTTCATCAGAGAACTCCTGAATTTGGCTCATAGTTGGTGAAAGTAAACCTAAAATTAATAGTGTGATGAACAGGTTGATCAAAAAACTCTCACGTTCAAATTTCTTTTGAAAAATCAACAAGTACCCAGTGAACAAGAAGCTTCCTGCTAAAAGAACATACAAAAAAGGTTGAATCGTAAGAACGAATTCAACCACTTGGTCATTATTGAAAAATGTATTGGTTAATAGGATTTGATCCGTGATTGATTCAAGGCCGTCAATCAAGACTGATAGTCCTCTGACAAGAATCCATCCCATTGAGCGCAGTGCGTCATTGACCATACTACTTATTTGGAGTACGTCTTCGTATTCCTGTAATTTGGTGATTAAATCGGAATCAGCCATTGAAAGACCCCCAATCTACTGAGTCCTAGTAAAGAAGTCCGCTAACTGTTGTTCGTAATTGTCCGCCGTCAACATTCCAACATTGATTTCATCTGTGACGTTTCCATCTTGAATGGAGTATAGAACGGCACCTTTTAGTTCGTCAGTGTATTCAAAGTTACCACGATTGACAAGTTCCTCGCCATCTGGCTGAAACGTATTATAGAGTGTGACTTGTTGGTTCTCTTCGTTCGCTACCTCTTTTACGAATTCAACAAACTCTTCGAATTCACCATCTTCTTCTTTTACAATCAGCAAATAATCATCCTCTTCGGCTGTCATGACCTTCTCAATGTGTTCAATATCACGTTGAACTAAAGACTCATTGGAATTTGAGCAAGCTCCAAGTAAAAACAAGCTGATTCCTAAAGTACCCGCAAGTAGTTTCCTCATAACGTTTACCCCTCCGTCAGACGATTTTCCCCTTCAGTAGATCCGCGATCTTCAGGTTGACGCGGAAGTCGAACTTATCTATTAGTGTAACAGTTTTTGGGGTGTCTGAGGTGTCGTCCTGATAGACGGTCAGAAAGCCGTCAGTCGTCTGGATATTGAGCACGTCGCCCCGTTCGAGGCGGACGCGCTGCGTCTCGATGATCCTCGCGACGACACGCAATTCGTTCTGGATTCGCTTCTCTCTCGCACTCTCGGCCATTGGTTCGGCCTCCTCTCTACGGTGTGCCTTGCTTCAGTTTCTCGAGTCGCTTCGCGATCATCGTACTCAAAAAGGTCTTCTGGCTGTCAGTGACGTCGTAAACTCCTAAGTTCAGGTTCGTCTCGAACTCAGGGAGGAACATCCCGCCGATGTCATGACCCTCGAACATCGAGCGGAGGATGCTGTCCTGCAACACATCTCGTACCGTCAAGGACTTATCTTCCTGATTCGATGGAATATTGATATCCGTTTCGTCTTCTTGCTTCGCGAAACGGATACGGATCTGTTCGAAGTCGAGACCGGCGTGACGGCATGGGATGTCGATGTCATGCAGGGAGCGGTCCGTGTCGAAGTCGTCCGCCAGGTATTCGTAACGATATTTCATCGCCGTCTTGCCGCTCAGGAAAATCGGATACGACTGGATACGCCGTTTCTTCGTGTCTTGACGCTTGATGACACGGATGATGAGCATCTCACCTTCCTTTAACCCCATGACCTCGGTCGCTGTCATAAGCCGACGGCCGTCCACGTTCTCCGTCTTCGATTTCTTGAGCGAGAACGTCTGCCCGGACCGCGATTTCGTGACGATGGTCGCCTCACCGAGCTTCTTCGAGATCAGTTCTGCGGTCGACTCGTCCGCGGTCAACAGATAGTGCGTGTTCCCACAGTTGCCGTCAATCGTCTTCCAATCCTCTCCGTATAGGTTTTCGAGTTGGGAGTAGGCCTGGATGACGAGGTTGAAGCGCATGTTCCTACCGAGGCAGACCGTGATGATGTTGGCCATGCCTTCGATCGGCGGCATGTTGCCGAACTCATCGAGGAGGAAGACGACCTGACGCTCGCATTTACCTCGTTTCGTCTGCGAAGCGACCCGGGCGAGTGACGTATACACCTGCTTGATATAGAGCGACGCGATGACGTTGAACGTTGGGTCATAGTCCGGGACGATGAGGAACACCGCCACGGGACGCATATGGTACATCACCTCGCGGATCTGGATGGCACCGTCGATGGAGTAGTGGAACCGCCCACTTTCCGCATCGTGCACGTTTAACTGAATCGTCGCAGTGCTTGAGTCAGTCGAGATTTGAACGACGTCTCCGGTTCTAAGTGACGACGCGTGGTACACGATGAAGCTGCCATCGTCATCGGTCGTGAGCGCATGGGTCGTCCCATCAGGGAACATGAACGTGAGACGTGTCAATGGCTCGCTCCGCCCGCTGATCCAGCGGTTGAATCCGATGCGTCGCATGTCGAGCGAGTTCATCGACGTCAGCTTCCCGGTCCCGTTCAACGTGAAGATACCGAGTTTCGCGTTCGTATTGGCCAAGATACTTGCCCGTGTCTGCCCACCCGAGAAATGGAGCGTCGCGAACTGGAGGCGGGCCGGGTGGTTCTCCGGGAACTGCTGAAAGAACTCGTCGAGTGCAGAGATCTCCTGCCCTTGTCGCGTCACGACCGTCCGTGACCCTAAGTCCGAGAGCATGAGCGCGACGTTGTACATGTTGATCTTCTCCGGCGTGTCCTTCGCCTCCTCACAGAGGCCGAGGATGAGCGCCGTACATAGGTCAATCGACGAGTTGGCCCAGAATGGGTCCCGTGCCTTCGGGTCATGGTACAACATGAACGCGACCGAGCGCGCATACTGTTGGGCGAGCGAGTAGTTCTCCTCGAGAAATGCGTCAATTGTCAGTTGCAACAGGTTGTACGACATCGATTGGAGCGGGTTCATCAGGTTCAACACCTCGACCTGATAGCCGCGTTGTTCGAGCGTCTCCTTCGAGGCGGCGAAGAGCTCGCCTTTCGGGTCGTTGATGATCAGGCTCGCTTGGTCATTTGCCCGGCTGTACAAATCAATCGTCGAGAAGACGAACGTCTCGCCCTTCCCGGATCGGGTTGTGCCGATGATCAGGTTGTTGACGGGCGAATCATCAATGAACAGCTCGTTCTTGACCCGTCCGACGGGGACACCGCCTAATCCGTCATACCGTTTCTTCCGATCCGGAACGCGGCGGTACTGTTGCTTCAATTCATCGAATGAGGTGAAGCGGGCGCTCCCTTTCTGATTCTTCCGAAGATCTCGGAAGTTCAGCCATACCTTGCCGAACACGACCAATCCGATAAACAGACTGAACGTGATCAGTCCAATCAAGACGGTCGAAGAGGGAAGTCTCACCTCCAAGAACAAGGAGGGTGAGAGCGTCGGAATCGTCGCTCCGGCCAACAGCCCGTTTTGTACAATCGGGGTCATGATTTGTCGAATGATGTTGTAGACCCCATTCAGCAGATAAAAAATCCCGGACGGCACCACCAACAGGCAGAACAGGGCGGGGAAAAGCAGACGTATCGGGAATCGTGGAGATAGAGACGGAGTTCTCAATTATTTCACCTACCTTAATTTGAATAAAGAATCGTTTCTAGGTTACCTTCTTCAGCAGCGATAACAGTTTGAATCTTCTCACGGGCCGAAGTGTCCTTGCTAGAGGTTTTCTTCAGTTTCTCGTTCAGCTCGTCGATCGTGGCCGTGATGTCCTGATATTTCTCAATCTTTTTTTGCACGTCAGGGTCGTTCGTTTTGGACGCCCACTCATTTGCGGACTGGATGTCCCCGAGATAGAGATAGGCGATCACTTTCGCGGAGACGCGGGGAGCAGTCCACTCCACGTTATCCGCCTTGGCAACAGTCTCATGATCACGCTCCAGTGTGGCGATATCGAACGCCCCCTCATCGGTCGGATATGACGTTTGGAAGTCCTGGAGCCGTTCCAATTTCTCCTGATCGGATAGATTGAGTCCGGCCAGCTTCGTCTCAATCAAGATGGGGTCATCCGTGAGTTCGAGCGCTTTCTGGTCTTCTCCTTCCGCCAGATAAAGGTCAATCAATAGGGCATTCTCTTCCTCTGACCGGTCTTTCCGTTCCAGTAAATTGATGAGCGAAGATTCCTCACCTTGGAGCGCCAGGTCGTAAGCATCCAGCCATGTTTGTTCGACACCGGTTACCTGTTCGGCGTGTGCCTCTTTATCGATGAACCATCGCGCGGCAGTGAACAACGAGGTGAATAGAATCCCGACTGTGGCCGCCCCGTAGATGAGGCGGCGTTGCAAGCGAGTCAGCCGTGACTGATAGGTCGACGAGACGCTTGTGATTTGTTTAACGGATTGGCGCTTATAGTCGTCCGGTGTCTCGGACTCGATCTCGTCGAGGAGCCACATCTTCTTCGCGTTATCCTCTTTCTTCGTCCGGATCCGTAGTACCCGGTCCTTCACTTGATGATACAGGTTCGGATACGTTCCTTCGGTTCCGAACGTGAATGTCCCCCGATATAGCAGTTCGTCTTTCTGGTCGAAGAGCCGGAAGTCACCGGAACAGCTCGTCCCTTCGCTACTGAGCGCATGATGCAGGTCATGTGTCGCGACGACGGCCTCGGCGAAAGTGAACCGCTCATAGTTCTGGATCCGTGTGTCCGGCACGTCGGTGAATCGTACAAACAGCATCTCGTTCCTCCTCTCGTTTCAAGCAACAAAAAAAGCCTTCCGATTGGAACGCTGTGTGCGTGTGCATTAGAATTTGATGTTCTGGTCGACCATCTCGGCGAGCGTGAACGCGCCCATGACGATGATCAGACCGACGGCGCCCCCGACGAGCCAACCGACCGCCTTCGAGCGGCCACGATCCCCACCGAAGATGAAGTAAAAGCCTCCGATCGCGAAGGCGATGGCCGCGGCGATGACGGCGAGCCCCTGGAAGAACTGAAGTAAGCTGAGCCCTGTCTCATTGAGTCCCATGTCGTTCCCTCCTTAGTCCTGGTGCGCCGGCGACTTGAAGCTGAGCTTCGCCTCTAGCGCCTCCAAAATGAGTTCCTGATTGTCCTGGATGACCTGTTGATGTTGTTCGTCGAGCCACTCCTCGTAGTCCTTCCCACGGATGCGTAAGAGTTTCTCGGCGAAGCTACGGTTCTGTTTCTGTTCTTTTGATGCCACAGTACACACTTCCTTCCCTTGATCTCGTGATGTGCAGCAGCACATCATTAAGGACAGTCGGATTCGGTGCGGTGGGTTTCTAGCCGTTTCCCCACGAACTCTGCTCCTCATATATCTAAGGAACTGTACAGGGTTTTTCGATGACCCGGAACGATTCTGTGACCTTATGGCGAGTTTTAGGCGACTCTCGCCGAACCATCTATGCGTAGATCCCGCCCACCCGGTCACTGGTGAGGGACACGCCGATATGTGATTGGATTAGACCATCCTTAAGGATGTGCTGCTGCGTCGATGTCGATTACTGATGGACTCTTTTTCGCTTCTTGACATGGATGAGCTCGTCATCCGGGTTCTTGCGCTTGGCGAGCACGTGGGCGTCACAGACGACCGTACGGATCCGATAGTAGAGTTGCGTCAACTGAACCGCTTCACCGCTCGCCTTCTCGATGCCGATGAAACCGTGCAGTTCATACGTCTTCCCGTCAAACGTGCGAACCGAGTCGGCCTGCGGCAGTTCCTTCAGGTCGAACCGACGGCGCTCGAGCTTGGAGGCAGAATGTTTTGCACCGTAGCCGTATCCAAATTCGATGGCGTCCCATGGAACCGTCGCAAGCGTGTGTCCGAATGCGCGAGCAAGATGATCGATGTCGGCAATCGATGGCGTCGAGCGGTTCTGTTCGTATTGACTTATAGCGGGCTGTGAAATCTCTCCAAATGTCTTCTCTGATAATTCAACCTGTGACCAGCCTGAGAGCCGGCGGTTCTCCTTCAACCACTCCCCGAATCGATACATAAGCCTTCCCCTTTCTGTAAACCAGAGCGGCGACCAAACAGATGTTTCCTTTTGTTGGTTCCAATATAACAGGATTAGATTTAAAAATCATCAGTTTTCTGATATGTCAGAAATTTTACAATTGACGATTCTTGTCGAATCCGCTCTACACAAGGGATATCTAGCAACAGCAACTCAATATTTTTAGTTTTGTCGCACAACTGTAAAAAAATAACGCTTTTAGTATAGAAAATAATGACAAGTATTTTGATTTCAAGAGATTGTGGTAGGGTAGAGGAATAGAAAGTTTCGTAAAGAATAAGTGATGAAGAAAGTACTTTGATTGTGGGGTGAGCAAGTGGAATTGAACGAGGCAATCATCGAGCGGATGAAGGAGCTCGCAGCGGAACGCAATATGACCATACATCAAGTGATTAAAAAGGGTGGATTGAATCAAGCTACGATTTCAGAGCTGATGAGCGGTAGGACAAAACATCCGAAAGTAAGTACAATACAAAAGTTTTGCAATGGATTAGATATCTCTTTAAGTATATTTTTTGATAGTAACAGATTCGATTAATTTACATATTATTCTAATAGTTGATTTTGCATCAAATAATAAATTGCGAGTTTTTAAGTGTATCGTTTCCTTAAAAACATCTAAAAAGGTTGAACCAAAGAAATTTATTTTCTGGTTCAACCTTTTATTTAAATTAAATTGTATTTTTCTAAGCATTTAAGATATCGGGGATAGGAATCTTTAAAATCCTGGTCTGTGATATCTCTTACGTTTTGAGTAAGTTCTTTGATTTGAGGTACTGTAAACTTAGCGCCACCCATGTGGGCATAGATGTATGACGTAATTTCTTCAGATTGACTTCTGACCAAGAAGCTGGTCACGTATTCTCCATCTAGACTTTCTAATACAATATTGACTCGTCGACCTTCCATTTCATCAGTAAGTAATTGATTGTAGTTTGCCTCAGCTTCAGTTTTGAACTTATATTTTCTTGTTTGCTTTTTGTTATCATTGATTTCCCACTGGAACTCTTTCAATTCCTCTTCAGTAAAGATTTTATCAATTACTTTTGGATTTTCAACTTTCAAACAACAAAAAATATGTTCATATACGAGTTGGTCATCATTAATTAAATCCATAATTTCTTCTTTACTAATTTCTTCTGCTTTATATCTTTTTTTTAAACGATCCACTACTACTTCTTTATTAAAGATTAAATACTGTTTTCTATTTTGAAATTTCTGATGTAAGAGATTATAGTCCATTGCAGTTACCTTACCGGGCTTCCATAAAAGGCGTGGCATTTTAGTGTTCGATTAAATGGATGGTAATGATAATAGCGCCCTTTTGGGGGTTCCCCATCATACTTATCCACCTCATGGATGGGCTTTTCTGACAAATCCCCCCCGCTTGCAGCAGCCTTTGCATTTGATTTCGTAGTTGCCCAGATGTCTTTTCCGCGCTTGAGACGGGTCACTGCCTCTCCTTTAGAAATTCCTTTACCCACGTACAAACCTCCGCCACTCAATGCCGCTTGGAAAAATGAATATTTCTTGCTTTTCTTCGCTTTTGTTTCAATGACATGGGCTACACCGCTGACGATGATAATGCCACCCGCCTGGACCAAGGCGTTCACCACGGCAGGAGTAATTGCCAGGCCAATCGGAATCGCTATAGGTAGAATCGATACTTCCGCCTCTTGTGGGTCGGATTCAAACGCTTCTTCTTGGTCTTCGTTTAAATAAAGTAATTCATAATCTTCATACGCCGCATTCCCATCTAGCAGATCAGATTCAGCTTCCGCCGTAAATTTGACTTCATAGTTTGTTACTTCGCCATCAAACTCTGTCACGGTGATAGGGAAACTCTCGGCACCAGGTTCGATGCTTAATTTTAATGAGGCGAGTTCACCATCGAAATTCTCTAACTCTACTTCGGTCTCAATCTGGTCGTTAAAAGTTATTTCCTTTACATTCACATTTTCTTCGCGTAGGAGCTCGATGAACTTTTCTTCAACAGCTTGTTCGGTCTCCGGGTTCGTCTCCGCATACGTGTATTGGTTGGAAAACTGTCCAATAAACAATGTAAACAATAATGCGACTATGATTTTTTTCATGATTTTTCTCCTCATTTGTCGAGCAAGGGTATCCCTGCCCCAACATACTCTTCTTTTTCATTCATTTCTTTGGTCAGACTCGCATATTCGCTCAAATCACCTATGATTTGTTTAGGACCCTGTGTAACACGATTGGCCAGAACAAGATAAGCAGCTGCCGTAGCCGTTATGTATGGCGTGGCGAATGAGCTACCACTGACTTTAATTTTCTCGTCAAACTGATTTCTAGTGATGATTTCCTCCCATGGAGCTACAAAATCAATCTTTCCTTTTGCTGCGTAACGAGGTACCCGATTCTTCGAAGTGTCGTAAGCATTCACTGAAACCACATTCTCATAGCGTGCAGGGTAGTCTGACTGCATGCCAAAGTTGTTGCCTGCAGCCGCGACGATTAGAACCCCTTTTTTCGTCGCACGATCAATGACCTCTCGTACGTTCGGATCGTCATGTTTAAAACCAAAACTGATGTTTATTAAATCCACATCCTGGCTGATACCGTACTCCATCCCGTCGATGAAGGCATCCTTAGTCACGTTCCCCTTTTTGTCCATCACCTTTACTGAATAAATGGACTTACCGTCCCAAGTGCCGAACTCTTCCATATGTTTTAAACAACCCGGTACCATGCCCGTATTCATCACTTGAAATCTGTGATTTTACTACATCATGATGTGTCACAGTCATTTCAGAGGAATTAATTCCGCTATCTAAAATTGCTATGTTCAGTTTTGTTTCACTCGTTGGTTGTTTAGAAACGATTATAGCCCACATGACACCACAGTTTATAGACCAGAAAATGAGAAAGTACAGGACAATCTTTTTCTTCACTCATTCACCTTTCTTTATCATCCGAAGATTTTATCCATATGTAGTTGTTCCCAACGCTGAAATATCGTTAAATTACTCAACAAACCAAGGTTTTTTAAGTGGGACCTTTGTTGATGAGAATAGCATTGAACAAAATGAAAACTATGAAATTGAAATTGTTGGTGAAGACTGGGGTTTATTAAATACGACTAACAATGAAACTATTACTATTAGTGATACAGAAATTAGTGCATCTGCATGGTGAGTCCCTGTATTAATTTTAGTTGCAAGAATCGGGCAGGTGGCTGCAAAAGCAAAGAAATTAAATGTAGATGATGCTTTAAAGAAAATCCCTAAAAATACTGTTAAAATAAGTGATAAAGAAAATCGTTGAAGAAGTTCATGACTTCAAAGGTGATTACGTACCGAATGGTGCACCTGTGTCTCACTTTAATGTTTATAAAGATAAGGATACAGAAAGATTATGGCTATTTGAAAATAAAGGTGCAAAGCGAAAAATTCCTACATATGAAGTAGTGAAGAAGTAGTCAAATAGAAAGGAGAAATCAATGGGTAACACAAATTTATACTGTACTTTAACTTTTCGTAGTGATACCGAGAAATTTAATTTAAACGATTTTGAAAGTAAGATTCAACTCTATAAAAAAAAATCCTGGATAATTGGAGATCTCCAACACCCGGATTATGAAGAATCTGCTCGTGTAGATAGTTCAGCTGTAATAAAATCGAATACTTCTTATAACTATGATGGTACAGAAGTAATATCGGACTTTTTCGAGTATTTAAAGTTTAAAAAAGAAGACATAATAGAATTAAAAAAAATATATAAAGCTATACTTCATTTTGATGTAATCGTTAATTTAGAGTCAAATGACTCACCTGTAGTATCTTTAAACGATGATCAATTGTTATTCTTGACAGAGATTGGCGCCTCACTAAATTATTCTGTTTATGATTATAAATAAATGTCTCTCCACTACTTTTACTGCTATTGATTGCGTTTCTTCTCACGTAGCAAATCCAGTTCTCATGAGGAGAGAATTAATCATGAAGAAATGGTTGAGTATTTTATTTCTAATCGGATTGATATCATCAAACAACCCGGTCGAAGCGTCGAGTTCAACATCTGATCAAGTCAACAAATTAAAGCGCTTGACGATTTGAACTTCTCTCCGTCAAGTAGACAGGGCAAATAATGAAAACCAAACTAGACGGCTTGAGCCCTGTCGAATACAGGGCCCAAGTCGCTTAGCCGTTTCTTGAAACGGTCATGGTTGTAGAACGATATGTAGGGCTCGATTGCCGATGTTGAGTTCGTTATAGGCCTGAAGCTTCGCGAAGTAAATTGGAACCCTCGGTGACGTCAGTGCACCATTTCTCGCCCGGTCGGAACGCGCTGAACTCCCGGTTCATCAGGTTCTCGGCCACATGTTGCAGCGGGGACGCTTTGTACCGCTTTCGTTTCTGGTAGATGATCGAAATGGTGATCCGTCGATAGCTATAGGTCCCGTTCACCTGGTCGTAAAGGAGACGGATGTCCTCCAGGAGGTCCAAGTTCTCCTCCTTGCGCACCGAGACGGTACGCTTATAGGCGGACCCGTAGGCAATCTTTCTCCTGCTCGATCTGTTGGATGCGACGTTCGAGCTTCTCCTGGTTGGTCAGTTCCTCTTCTTGCTTCGTCCGTCCACGCCGCCATCGGCATCATATTTTTTCGTCCAACCATAGACCTGTTGGTACGACACGGTGAATTGATCGGAGACCAGGGGATCACGACTGCGATACAAGACCGCTTACTCCATCGCGTCGAAATCAACATGGTGATGACAACAGTCATCGGATGAGGAACCGAAAATCATTATTTTCGGCAGAAGTGTAAAAGGCAAACGAGCAAAAAGTGTCAAAATCAACTTGACATCTACATTTGCAGCTATATCTGAATATGACACTTGATTCTCAGTATGTTGCACAAACGAAAAAAACTAATGTGTGGGTTCATTTCCATATTAAAAAATTCTATATAGCAAATCAGATTGGAATATTAGAATTCTTACATGAACAAATCAATGTAATAAATTCTAGAGATTTCATGTCAGACTGAAAATATCAAATTTGTCTTACATTTCTTAAGACACACTAACTTGTGATAATATAAGGTTATCACAAGTTAATTATTATTATTCAATATATAAGTAAATGATGTATTACTTCATAATCACTAGGATTAACTACAACAATTTCTGTATTTTATTGAAAATACAGATGTATTACATATAAAACCACTAGGTACTGTTCGTAAGTTTCATTTTGTATGAAAATTGATTAGAAAAGAGGAAGAGACATGGAAATCGAGAAAAAGCAGCAGGCGTTCGAAGTGGCATTGCGAGAATTGACCGGGGCGAATCCGAAATTAGCCGAGGCGCTGAAAAAGGACCATATCGATCTCGATACGTTAACTGACATCGAAGTGATTGAATTGTTCTGGGCAACGGAATTATTCCCGATCTACGCTGATAAGAGTCCGCACACGCGTCGTGCCTATAAGCAAGATCTCGAGTTCGTTCTCAGTTTTGTGATGACCAACACCGAAGGTCTAAAGCGCTTAACCGTTCTAGATATTCATCGTTATTTGTTTGACGTAAACGAGCAATATTCACCTCGCACTGCACAACGTAAGAACAATATGTTAAAGCGTCTCCTGACTTACCTTCATATCAATCAATATCATCAACACAACTTAGCTTTTTATGTGAAAAGTCAGAAGCGACCAGAACCCCTTCGTCGAGAAGTTGATTTTGAAGAGATTGAACGCATTGCTGAATCGTTTCGTTATACGGTTCAACGAGCACAAAAAAAGGAGCTCATGGAGCTCCGGAACGAGACGATCGGTTATTTATTATTGACGACCGGAATGCGTGCTTCAGAGCTTCTTTCCGTAAAATTCAATGACATAAAACGAAACCAACACACATTTTACATTGAAGTGAAAGGAAAACGTGATAAATGGCGTCGAATCCCTCTCACCGAGAAAGCGAGTCATCTGATCAATCGCCTACAAACACTCATGATGATTGAAGAAGTCAACTCTCCTTACGTCGCTTTCAGCACGAAGAAGTCAGGAAACTCAATGACATATGAAGCACTCCGTTTGATGACTCATAAAGCTGTAGAGTTTGTAGCAGCAGGGAATAGTAATCCCCCACACTGGTTCCGCCGTGCTTACATCACGAAACTCCTTGCTAAAGGTAGTTCACTGATTGGGGTCATGCAATTGGTTGGTCATGAATCGATCAACACTACTAATGGTTATCTACAATCTTTGAATCAACTCTCACATATGACAAATATAGATTTACCATTCGAATAAAGAAGGGGAATCTTATGCCTGATTATAATCAATTAATGACGCCTCGAAGTATAGACTTTATTAATGATATGCTTATTCATAGATTTAAAGCGATAAAAGTAGACAAGTATGATAACAGAATAAAAAATAACTTAAATGATCCGTTTATTCCTCCAATCGAGGACATTTATGGTGTCTATTGTATTTATCAGAAGTCGACTATGGAGCTCTTAGAAGGGAAAATTAGCTCAATACATTCCAGTGAATTTAATCAGAGGCTAAAATCGGATCATACAATAACTGCAGACGATTTAGAATGTATACTCGATGCATGTTTATTTGTAGTAATTAGCGCTAATCAAGATGCTGAATTTGTTCATTATTTTATCGGCGGGGCCTCAAACGTCTTAGAGGATATTTTAAGGATTTCGACAGGTGGTTCTTCAATGTCTCCAGCAACTTTTTCCAATAGTTTGAAAACTGTGATTTCCTTAGAATATATCGATAATTTAATAAGCGAGATTCCTTAACTTGATTAAGTTAAGACTAATGATAGTGTATCATTTGATTTGAAACATTATAATGTTAAGTACTAGCCGCTTGAAGATATGCTATCATATTTTGAATTAGTTGAGACGTTGCCAAAACTGGTGTGAGGTATCACTAGGTTATCAAGCTGTTGACGAACCGAATCGCCACGTGCGATTTGGTTCGTCTTTTTTTTATATGTTCAACGAACTTGAAACGCTTTGAACGAAAAAAGATTGAAGAAAAGATAGATATGTAAATATATTGAAGGGTTACAATTACATATTTAAACAGATATGATTATCTACGAACAATTGAGTTGATATAAAATTGTTTATTATAACTAAGGGGGAAGTTTATTATGAAAAAGAAGTTCCTTGTTTTAACTTTAGTGGCCACTCTTATATTTAGTGGGTTTGGTTCAATTCTTGAAAATAATGAAGTAAGTGCTTCAACTCGCTGGGAAAGCATTGATCACATTTCAAAAGGGTGGAGAATACGTCTTGATGATCCTGTCGGGAAAGGAAAATATCACGTTCATCTTTATAACAAAAAAACAGAATTAGGGGTAGAAAATGTGGATGGTACTCCTAGCCATAATCAAACTTTTGATAGTTGCATAAACCCAAAACTTGCAAAAAAAATAAGAGAAACTAAACTTTATAAAAAAGGTGCTAAGTTACAAAAAGCTAAAGATCAAAGTAACAAATAACAGCTTTTGTTTGAACTCAATATGAAATCGAATAAATGAGGTCTTAAAATGAGATTATTTTATTTAAACAGAATAATTAATTTAAACACAGTCGAAGCGTATTTTTTAAGGGATGGGTACTTGATTCCACCAGAATATTGTTTGATACTGATTGACTATAAACGTCCTAGTACGATTGAAGATTTTCCACATTTGAAAAACATTGAAGAAATTTCGGAAGATGACTTTGGGGATGATAACTTCATAAAAGCAATTGTAATTTCATCAGAAGAAGTTACACAAGAAATATATGATGACTTATGTACGGTAGCTGGGGGATTTTTAGAGGATAAAGAAGAATGTCGATGGAACCTTGTGATTGAAACTGATTCTGATTTCAATCACAAAAATAATCTTAATGATATATTCCCTCTACTTCAAAAAATATTGAAAAAACATGATTGTTCTGTAAATATTGAAAGCATTCCCGAAAAGAAATTCAATTTCTTGTCCCAAGATTAAACTACTATATTGAGTGGGAGCCTTTTACTACAATGTTCTTTAAATTATGATGCACCATATATCTTCTTTAAATTACTTATTTTTGGCGAATTTCAAATTTAATTATACTTTTATATGTGATAACCGATTTATATAATTTTATCATTAAATTGGTATTAATCAGGTTTTCTATAAAAGTGAAAAGACTTGTTTTTACAAAACAAAACTGAACCCGAGTAGCACACTTATAAGAAGTGCACTACTCGGGTTTTTCTATGCATAAAGAGTGCTCAATTCAACATGCCACTGAATTTAATGTGAAGATCGTGTTTGATAGCATGAAAAGTAGGGTTCACAAGAAGTTTTTCAGTTAACACGGATTCTGCCTACTAGCATATTCATAGAAATAGTAAAAACGTGTTAAATCTCGCGTCGATATCAAAAAAAGATGAAATGAGTCTCCTCACCGATTAAAAAAGAGGTGCCGGACAATGAACGTTCTAAAACAAGCGAGTTGATAGATAAACAGCTATCGAGGAAAAAGATACAAATTAAATAGCTGACTGCAGAATAATAAACTGTTATTGAAACCTTAGAAATTATAAAGACAGATGAAACAGATGAGTAGATAGCTAACAATCAAGTCATGAATCATAGATCTAAATAACCTCATATGAAATCGCATAAGTATTTCGAAGTTAAATTCTCGAACCATTTGACATCCGAACTAACTATAAACGGATTCTCCTTTAGGTACGCTAATCTAACATAATCATCAGAGCTTGGAGAATGACTCTTTTCCAGTAACTCTCACATGCGAAAAGCCTTATGATATTAATAATTTGTTGACCCAGTTGAGCCCAAGTGTACATCACCGAGACAACTTACTTCTCGGTTGCATTTAGTGAGAATCTTTATTTTTTATGCTTTAAGGATGGAATCATACGTGAAATAATGATTCACTTTTTGTCGACAATCCTTCCCACGCTCCACGTGTTTCAACCTTTATAAAAATCTACATTTGAAAAAATAATCCTTTCAAATCAAATTTCGCCTAAGCACATTATGAATATTAGCAACTAGTTCAAAATATAGGTTTGATTCAGCCCGTTTCGACACGGAAACTGTCTATCTAAAGGTAGCATCAAAAGTATGCGCTGGTGCATACTTTTGATGCTACCTGAAATAGATTTAATGGATGCATTTCATTTTTTATGAAAACCATCCAATGATAAAGGTGAAACGTGTAGACCTAGAAAAGCAGTAGGCGTTGGAAGTAGCATTGCGAGAATTGACCTGGCGAATTCAAAATTAGCCGAGGCGCTGAAAAAGAACCATATTAATCTTGAGACGTTAATTGACATCGAAGTGATCGAATTGTTCTTAGCGACGGAATTATTCCCGATCTACGCTGATAAGAGTCCACATACGCGCCGCGCCTATAAGAAAGATCTCGAATTTATTCTCAGTTTTGTGATGTCTGAAACCGAAGGTCTGAAACGCTTGACCGCTCGAGATATTCATCGTTATCTGTTTGATGTGAAAGAACAATATGTTATAGAGTCTTCGAACTTACCTTCACATTAATAACTATCATAAACAGAACTTAGCTTTCCATGTGAAAAATCAGAAACGACCAGAGCCACTTCGTCGGGAAGTTGATTTTGATGAGATTGAACGAATCGCCGAGTCGTTCCGTCATACCGTCAAATGAGCACAAAAAAAGGACCTCATAGAGCTCCGAAATGAAATCATTGGCTATTGTTATTGACGACCGGCATGCGGGTGGTCGAACTCCTATCAGTCAAGTTCACCGACGTCAAGAGGAACCAGCACACGTTCTACCTCGAAGTGAAAGGAAAGCGCGACATATGGCTGCGGATTCCCCTCACCAAGAAAGCGATTCACCTCTTGAACCGACTACAGATATTGATGATGATTGAGGAGGTCTCATCGCCTTTAGCACGAAACTAGCCAATAAGGCCATCACATGTGAAGCCTTGCGCCTGATGACCCGTCAGGCAGTCGATCATGTAGAGAACTAAGAACTCACCGGTTCCGCCGGGCCTACATTACAAAGCTGCTGGCAAGCGGAAATTCTCATGCAGTTAGTTAGTCACGAGTCAATCAATACAACTAATAGTTACTTACAATCACTCAATCAGCTTTCAAGTATATCGAATGCTGAATTACCGTATAAACAGGCTAATTTGATTCTAAACTATCTTTAAAGTAATCATATAAAAAAGTATATAACTTTCATAAATACGAAGTTTATCTTAATGGGATCAAAAATTACTGTACAGAACAAGACACTCAGTATAACAATCTTCATACTGATGCTGATATTACTCTTCCTCGTAGGAGTCTCTGATAATATTATCAAAATCTTCATCCGTTAACTGATTAGAGTTAGTACCTCTTTGGGTGTTTTCAACATTTACTCTGTAGTTTTGTATCATCGTTGGTTGCTCCGCAGTTAATCGGGCGAGGTATCCTTTAAAGTCTTCATTTTCTTGCTGTTCATTTCGACGAATGTCTTCTTTTGAAGCATACGGGTGTCTTGAAGATTTATTTCTATGAAGTGTCGTACTGTGTTCTGCATGATATCTTTGACGCCACTCTCCAGCAATTTGAGACCAGTACCCTCTAGCATTATAAACGCAATTGGACACTACGATTTCTTTTGGCAATAAAACTATCGGATAATATGTTCCATTCATCTCAACCTGCGGAACATTTTCAGTAATAGTATCCCATTGTCCCGTATCAGAATTCCAATAAGGTTTATTTAATTCATAATCACGGACTATACCCCAACGTTCACACTGTATAATTGTGAATCGTATTAATTCTTGCTTTAAAATACTAGCTATCAAATCAGAAAGTAAATCGGGGCCGAATTTAGGAACAAAAACAGGAAAATCTTCTATTCGACCTACTATTCCTTCTGTTAATAATCCATGTTGATTAACAAAATCAAAAATTTCTTGTAAAGACCTCGGGGTGTTGCCGTTACCTCTCGGAAATCCATTTGTGTAACCTAGAAAGATTTCATTCGATTCTCCCGAAGAAGTAAAAAGATTTCTAGCATCTAAACGATTTCCATTAGTATACAAGTTAAAAATAGAAAAGAAGAAATTTTGAATTTTCACTTCGAAACTTCTAGCCCATTCAGTATCTATACCCTGTAGCCTAGTAGGATCAATAAATAAACGATTATCTACATCAACCCTTATATTCACAAATTCATAATTTTCTTGGTCATGAACATTGAGGTTAAAACATTCAGAAAATCTCATAAATTGGAATCACTCCTTTTCCTGAAATTTAACATTTTCTTATCCCTCAAACAAGTATTATCTTCAAAATTGAAGTAATTTGAAAAACGAAATACTTTTATGCGAAACTATATACTAACAGTGAAATATTTTTACTTCATTATTCCATCTAAATGTTTCTCGCTATTAATATTATAAAAGGCAGGACTTATGTGATTAACACAAGTCAGTAACACCGTTAGAGAAATTAGTTGGTATAATAAGTATAAGCACACTTTTTATAATATGAACATATTGTATAACGAAATGAAAAAAGGAGCTAACAACTTATGGATCAGAGACACTTACTTTTAAAAAAAGCTTTTGTATATGATAAACCAGTCAAAAAGCCCGAACTAAAAGGATATACTTTTATAAACTCTTTAGGATATTGGGTTGATAAAGAAAAAATCCCATATGTTCTAGATAACAGACGACCAAAACCACAAACTAAAAAAGCAGATGTTGAAACCGGAGAAGATCAAAAAGGTGAATAATTACATTAATAGAATTGAAATATTAATTATATCAAGCACACTTGATTTTACTACTGACTATGTCTGTTTAGAACTTGAAAAACGTGGTCATTCGTATCTGAGAATAAATCGTGACGAGTTTTCAAATTATAATATTCAATTTGACATTAATGAACTGAAATTGCTTGTAGAAATAGATGATAATAAGTATTTATTTGATGAATCATCATTATTAGCAATTTATTATCGGGCCCCGATCTATTTAAGAGATATCTATCAACCAAATTTACAGATGGAAGAACAATTATTTAGAACTCAATGGACTGCTTTTATAAGAAATCTGTCAATTTTTGAAGATGTAACTTGGTTGAATAATCCCGTAGCAACTTTCCGCGCAGAAAATAAACTATTGCAATTAAAATATGCAGAAAAGTTAGGCTTTTTATGTCCTAAAACGATTGTGTCGAACACAAATGATTTAAATCTTGTCCCTGAGAGTACTTACATTGTTAAGTCTTTAGATACAGCACTTTTAAGGACTGAAGACAAGGAGGCCTTTGTTTACAGTTCTAAAGTCAGGGGGAGTGAAATTCTAGAAGCCAACTTAAAAGTTTCTCCTGTAGTCATTCAGGATTATATTTCACCTAAGATTGATATTCGAGTAACAGTTATAGGTAATAAAGTATATGCAGCTAAAATTGTGCAGAATAATCAAGGTATTGATGGGGATTGGCGTTTGCTAAAAGAAGGATTGTCCTATATTTCTATCACGCTACCAGATGATATAAAATATAAGTGTATTGCGTTAGTAAAGAAACTCGATTTAGCTTTTGGTGGTATCGATTTAATTAAGTCTATAGATGAGTATTATTTCATTGAAATTAACCCCACTGGCGAATGGGCTTGGTTAGTTGATACTGCAGGGCTTAAAATCTATGAAGGAATTTGTGATTATCTTGTGGGTGAATTAGATTATGGAATGTAAAAACATAATTAAAAATTGGAGTTTTCCATATTTAGAGACAAAAGAAGCTAACGAAAAAATTTCAGAAAACATGGAAAAACTCAAAGACGAATTGAATAGTGAGGAGTATTTATCTCCTTATATGAAGGATTTTGAAGGAATAAAAATTGAAGAAGCACAAAGTATTTTTGATTCAATTATTTCTAACAGAAAGTCTTTAGAAGACAAAGCTAAAGTAAACGTTTTAATCGTAACCGTTGCTGTGTCAGTAATATTAGGTTTATCTAATTTTTTATTTACACTTCAAGGAAATTTTACAGATCATTACGCTATCAAGATACCTGTGGCAATTTTATTTATATTGAGTTTAATAAATCTTATAAGTGGTTCAATAAGTGCTTTGGCCACTTTAAATGCTGGTGAGACAAAAGAAATATATAATATGTCACCACAAGACTATAAGTATTTTGCTTCACTTCCTAATGAAGAGAAAAGAAATAAGGAAATGATATATTTCTATTCACGTTACTCAGAATTAAACAACATTGTAAACTGGAAAATCAATAATTATATTAGTTGTTCATTTAAAAATATTAGAAATGCGATTTTTTATCTTGGGATTATCGGTATTATATTTTGTATTGTCTTTTTAGTTGAAAATGACAATACAAATAATCAATTGGAACAACATCTAGATGCACAGTTGGAGTTATTAGAAACAATAGATCAGAAGCTTTCTATTCTTCAAAATCAATCATTAACGAATAAGGAAGATATTAATTTTCTTATAAAAAAAAACAGTCATTTAAATGATGAAATTAGTGATTTGAATGAAATTATAAAGGCTATCAATAATTAATATCAAACTTTTCAATACCACCCATAAAAGTTGGACATGAAAATTCAACTTCTATGGGTTTTTTGATTAAATATTTAAAGGTGTAAAAAACTAAAATGCTAGAGTTTTTTAAAAGGAAGATACAGATTTCAGGCTTCGTCTCAAGTATTCGGTATATTGCAGGAACAAATGCATACCTGGTCTCGTCTCTATGAATATTTCGGATGAAGCTCTTCAATTTACGATCTTATTTTAAGCTTATACTCATCTGAAATTAAAAGGGAGTTTATCAATATTCCTTTTAACAAGAAATATTTATCTAATCCACTTAAACTTTCATCGCTCAATGCGTCAATTTGAGATATCACTTTTTTTGTTTGGTTTAATATAATGCAATGCTTAGTGTTTTCAATTACATCAAAAGGATTTTTTAAATATAGTTCATCATATACTGATGTAGATATAGAGTATTTCTTAATCTTTAACAAATTGTGAATAGACTGGAATTCCATTTTTTTAAGCAAATCTGATGCTTTAATGTTATCAAGTTTTGATTCGTTGTTCTCTAGATCACTTGTTCTCAGAACTTTAAGTAACTCTATGACTTCGTCTAACACTTCTACATTTTTCTGAATTTCAATTTCAAGAAAAGTTTTTCGTTCCTTGTTTTGATTAATTTGCTTTATTTTCTCTAAAACTTCTTTAATTATAAATAGAAAAATTGCAAGCGTTGCAGTAATTACAGGAACAGCAGTCAATTTTTTGTTCTCCTTTTTAGAGTGGTGAATTTCGCACTCTATTAATATTAGATAGATGATCTCTTAACCAAGGAGTTTCTTCACCTACTATCAAATCACCGTTAATTATTTCTGAAGTAATAGTTACAGATGATATATTGTGGATTTCGCCTTCTTCCAAATCAATTCTCATTGGCTTAGAAGAAGGTAAATCAAAACCCTGTTTAATAATTCTACTTAAACGCGAATTGATTTCAAAACAAATCTCTAAGTCAATTATCCCTTCTTCCATCATCTCTCTTATATTTATTGATTCGTCCGAACAGTAAACACACTGATAATTTGCTAAATCCTCTTCATTCAAAATTTCAATTTTTTCGCATTCATCACACTCATAAACATACCCTAATCGTACAATTTCATTATTTTTAATTGAAGCGATTGAAATTAAAAAATTTATTGCCTCATTCAAGGTTATTGAGTTTTCAATAGCACAAAGTACTGGATTTATAAAATCGTTTCCTTTTTTCAGATTTTCATAAATGTTCTCAGTAAAATAATTTAAATATTTATCAAGAGGAAACTGCGACTTCAGATATTGATTTTCCTGATACAAATCCTCCAAGCTTACGCTTAAATAGCTCATCATTTTTCCTCCTAGATTCAACTTTATAAATTAAATTATTTAAACCTTTATTATTTTGAGAAATATCATATTGGTAATATTTTATATAAAGAGCTCCTCTTTTTACTTGTAACAAGACCTCTTGTTCAAATATTTTTTGCGTATTTTCTTCTTTATAAAATAAATTAGTACCAATCTCTGTCATCTTTTTCATCTCTAATGCAATTTTAATTAGGTACCAATATATGCTCGAACTATAAATTGGCTTATGCCCTCTCGAAAATGTTTTCGAAGAAGTTATGTTCACATCACGAAATGCAAAACTAAATATATAATCATCATAATCAGGGAATGAGAGTGTGCTAGCCACATCATGATATTTCAAATGTCGTACTAATGTTTTAGCTTGCTCATCGTGCAGGTTTTGTAATTTTAGATCTTCTACTGTACTAGAAACAGTATTTTCTAAGTGCATATCAACTTTTCCTTTAAACAATTTACATTTTTCTTGGTAGTCATCTTCAAAAAGAGTAAACAAAAACTTTTCAAACTCATTGATTTTAATGATATTTAAAGTCTCATCCTCTAGTTTCTGATTTATTGAATGAACTCTCGCTTGAGATGTAAGTAAAAATCCACCCGTCAATTTTTTGAAGTTTGAAAACAAATATAAAAGTAATTGACTAACTTTTTTTATTTCGGAATTTTCTTTATAAAAATCCTTTATTCTGTTCTCATTCCATTTTAACTCAATTAGATTATTCTCTAAATCAATTTTGTAACCCACAAAAATGGATTTTGCTTTTTCTGGAGTTGATGCATTAGATACAAAAATCCTTTGAAGAATTTCAACACCTTGGTTTGTTTTTTTTACAATAAAAAGTTCACTTCCTAAATTAGTAATATCAGAGAAATATCCTCTGTTGTTATTTGTTTCATAAACTTCAGATAAGTTCTCCTCAATAATTTGATGTATTTCATTTTTAGTTAAAGAAAACTCTTTACTTTTGTCATCTGAATTTTGCTCTAATTTATTGAAAAACTTTAATTTATAGACTACTTGATAGTTTAGCTCATAATTATAAATGACTTCATATAAAAAATTGTTAATTTCATTTTTATACGTTTCAGACTCCGAAATTGCAGATTGAATAATAGATCTGATTTTCCCTTGGTTATTACTTCCTATAGCTTTTTTTAAGTGCTGGTTATATGCTTCTTGATCCAATGACAATATTTGTTTTAATGATTCTTCTAGATCTTTATTATTAAATAGATTTAAAATACTGTGTGGAATTTGATTCATTATATTCACCTCTTAAATAATTATATGTTTTTTTAATATAAACCGAAGAATATATTTAAACATTAAGGACATAAGATTTTATATGCACCTTTGAAAGGACATCATCCATCTTACTGAGACGGAAATTGTCAAAATCTTATTGTAAATCGTAAACGCTTTAAAACAGTTTGTCGTCACCACTTTCAGAATTTCGTGTAGAATTGGACTGGCAGCATTCTGATATGTTAATCCTCGATATCTTTAAATATAAGGTATGAAGTCTTGAGTTGAGCCCTTCCTCTTCAAAAGTCGCTATAATGTGGACTACGTTTCGTAAATCATTGTGCTGATCAGACTATCTTGCAAGCGTTTTTTAATGTCAACTTCAAGTCATTGACCATTTGGTCTCGATATCCTACTGTCCGATAACTGGTTATGTCAATATCTATGCTGGCTTTTGGAGGCTCCCCAGATGGCCGTACACCTCTTTGTCGTTGAGGTGGTTTGCAACTTGCTGCTTCATTTCTTTAATCCCCTCTTAATCATCCGGAAAATAACCACAACTAAAATTCAGCATTCCATTATCTTTACAATCTGTAGTCCCGAATCATTTCTCTTTCGAGAAATTCGCGGATTAATAACAGTTTCTTTTTCGGTATTCTCGATAACACCAAATTTCACTTTAAAAATTATTTAGGTTCCAATCATACCGGCGTTATAGTTTGAGCGATAACGTGTTGTTTTTTCTTGCTTACGTTCCTTGGTTTACGATACTTTCATAAGAAAGTAAAAATGGGACTGATTGTTAGTTTTTTTCGAAATAAAATACTATCACTGCTCTTTTTTTCTTGGTCTAGCAAGTGTTATGACGTCTTATCCATCTTGACCGGTCGTTCTTTCCATTCGACATATCATCCAATAATTCACAAGTGCGACTGTGATGAAATTAAGTTTTATCATTTTTAAGAAAATTGTATAGTCTCGCATCGGTCCACCCTTATATGTTTTCCCATTGGTTATTTTGAGATGGACTCAAAAAATGCTGAAGTATACTTTCTTCTCAAACTATTCAATATCAAGTAACCGGATTAAATAATAGAGATATAAAATTCAATTTGAGTCTAAAAAGTTTTTTTATAAAAGTGTGCGCCGGCGCATACTTTATATACATACGGTATTTGAAATAATTTAATCCGTGTCGAAACCTCTACCTGAATTTATGCTATATTTATCTCTAGAAGAGGTGATTAACATGGAGAATCATTCATCCTCCAATAGCCGCTCTCAACAACTCATTATTTCGCAAGCGGTTAATACAATTAAGCAGCATGGTATGGAGGAGATCCTCCATAGTGTATCCATTTTTGATATTCAGGAATTTGTCTCAACACTCTATCAGGAGCACTATGCGCTTGAAAATATCGAAAGCGCCTATAAGAAGATTCGTTATTACTATTTTATGAAACTAAAACGCCGCTGGGTAAAAACAGCCGTGCGAAATTATCAAGAAAATCGTGGTTATAATAAAGAACTGCGAGCCAAACACGACATGATCTCAGCATATGTACAAGTTGCAGGTCTTGAAGGGCTTTACAAAGAGTTTCACGTGAAAACAATTGAAGACTATATGAATCTCTGTATCACCGAGATTGAAGAGTGGGCAGAAAATCCAAATCAGCTAATCCATACGTATCCGTACTGGTCTCAAAAAACCGTCAATCAAAAAACTACGACGTTAAAAACAGATGTGCTCATGATATTAGGGGAAGTTGCAAAGGAAATTGATTCAACCAAGCGTATAGCACATCACTCTCCAACGCTTGCTGTTGATATTCCATTTTTCGGGATGTCTGATCGCATCAAAAATAAAACAGATCAACTTGATGAGAAGCTCAATGAAGCATCACAGCTTAATCTCGAGCTTTTAAACTACGACTCGGTCGTCCCGAAATATAAAGATGGCGTCCCACAGAACCTTTCTGTTCTAGTTAGTAAAGAGTTCATTCAAGAGTTAAATGGTAAAGTGCCTGATTTAGACGCAAAAGACTTCGAGGCCTTTACTGAGATCTTGTCATACCGGGATATCTCGTTCCAAACGAGTCGCAAGATCATCTTTCCACTCGTTCAATTAGTTGAAAAACTCTATGCTAACAAGAGTGGAAAGAGCTATGACTTAACAACAAAACGCCTTATGAAACTTGGTTATTATCGAGTAGCTGGGCATAATGAAGAAGGCGATTTCTTTATCCGGGGCCTCTTTTCTTCCGTTACCATCAAGAACGCCACAAGCCTTGCGGATAGTCAGGTCATCGTCACAGTAGCTGAAGAAGTGTATGATGATCTACTCAAGCAGCAAATCGTCAGTATCTATGGTGAACAGATTGAACAGTTAAAAGGGAGCTTTGCTTATCATTTGGCATTCGTTCTTCAAAAAGAACGCATTGCGTCGCTTCAAACAGGGGAGCAAAGCCCGGTTCGTCGGCATTGGCGTCAATTTACTTATTCGATTCGCTTCAATAAATCACGAAAGTCAGAGAACTTGCGGGAACTTGAGGCAAATCTTGATCGCATTAAAGAACATGAATTTATTTTGAAAGATTGGCATCGTTCGGGCGACTACTATTTCTTCACGTTTTACCCGCTCGAATCATGGGAGTTATTAAATCATCCTGATACATTGCTACTTTAATAGAAACAAAACATAGAAGAAGCCTACTATATTGAAGGCTTCTTCTTTTCTATGCTTACTCTATAGTTTATGTTTCACATGGAACGTTTTTAGATGAAGTGATGATTAAATACAGGTGAGTGCCAGTATTTAATTATCAGCTGTATCCTATCAAACTACATTTATACGATTTGGACAAATCATTTTTTTAATTAGTTGCATAAGCTTGTCGTACTGAAATGGCACTTATGAGTAATTTAGAAAAAACATTTTTACCAAATTGTTCGCTTTAGGGTGAAATGATTCGTAAAAGTACGTACTGAAACGACATTTTAATTGAATTTAGTCGCAAATTGCCGTACTGAAATGACACGCCTCTTAATTTGGTCGCAGATCATCGTACCGAAACGACATTTATTTGGTTTTTGTCGCAATTTGTCGTACTGAAACGACACTTCTCAACTTTTTGATGAAAAACTAAAAAAAATTTAAGTGTCTGTCTCTTAAAAATGGTCGCAAATCATCGTACTGAAACCGCATTATCGATTGTTTTGGTCGTGAATCGTCGTACTGAAACGACACTTTTATTAAAATGGTCGCAAACCGTCGTACTGAAACGACATTTTGACTACTTTTCGTATAAAATTTCTACTCTGAATCACTCTCAAATGGCTTTCTTAAGCAATTCCTCCTAATTTGGTCGCAAACCATCGTACTGAAATGACACATTTTTATAGCTCTAAAATGGCTTAACATCAGCGTTTCATCAAATTTGGTCGCGATACATCGTACCAAACCCACACTTTGACACTATCTCGAAAGAACAAGATACTGAAACTAGCATATTCTAGGATAGAGGAGGTGTAGGGTACATGATTTACAGAAACCGTCACATTTTAGTTGCAAACAAACTACTCGTCGCGATGAGTGGCTTAACTCGTTGGACGAAACGAGCTGATCACTATCGCTATGAACAGCATCACTATAACATCCCTACATGCTTCACTTCTTTTAAGTGGACAAAGTCACGGATTCGCCATGTCCTCACACTTCTTTCTTATGCAGATGACCAAGGTAAGATTGAGTTTATGGAAGATACAGAGCTTGCTTCTTCCGCTCATACGTCTGTCCGTTCTTTACATAATAACTTAAAAACATTTGAGAGCCATGGCTTGTTGCGGCTTGTCCGGCATTTCCCTGGAGTGCTCTCGATTGAACTAACCGATTATCTTGAGAATTATCGTGACCTTTTTGTTGACGGAGCCTCTGTCGTTTCGAAGACCGGGTACACGTCTATTTGGCATGATCTTCTTTCCGAACTTCTCACGCTTGATAACGTGAACGCTTTGCGTCTTGCGTTACGTACACTCGTACAAGTTGAAAAAGATATCCATGTTCAATCACATGACCAAGCCATCCTTACCTATGACGAGATTAAAGGCTTCTTGCCTAAATACTGTGGCCACAAACTTGCCATTCAAAAGATGATGGATCGTTTGAAGTTCCTTCAAGTGTCCCTTGTAGAGGACAGCCGTCATTTCTTAAATGTGGTGAAGCAAAATCTCACGCTAAAAAAACGCGTTCAAGATATCACGCGTCCAGTCCTCGTTGAATTGACATTAGACAAGTCTCAAGACAGTAAAGTGATCCGAGAAGAAGAGCGTTCAGATGCTCAAATTGCTTGGTTCGAGTTGCGTAAGCGCGTTGGTGAGTTCTTCGATTTCGATGCACTAAAAGTAAGCCGTGAATCTCTCTATTCAATGAGTGATACATTTGGTGCATTAGCGTTCCGTGAAGTCTTGGCTGACTTGAAACAAGCGTTTCTTCACCATCGTGAAGACTTAATTCATTCAAGTGAGCATCAACTCTTCTTCAATGAGCCGATTCTTTATCTTCATCAACAACTAAAACATAAAGTGGAAAAATTGACGATCGCATGATGGTCTTTTTGGCATGCCTCATTTTGAAAAATTGTATGAAAACATCCCGAATCTATATCCATTGTTGATTCATTCCATCAAAAGGCATCGTATATGACCTGTGTTTCATAAGGTCATTTTTATATTTTACTTCTTTGGAAAAAAATCAAATATGATCGATTTGATTTCAAATATATAGCGAATAAAATTAGCTGTTGGATATGATTTATCAAAAAAGAAATGAAAAAAAAATAGTCCCTTTGAATAAATGAAACTGCCTATGACATATTTACAATCTTCTTTATCTCTCGAAAACGTTGGTATTAAGAGGTTTTTAGGACTTTCCTTTTTCCTAATTCTTTTAATCTATCTTTAATTCTTATTCATTCTATTTAATCTATTTAATTCATAAGAATATGGTTTTTGTATTCTTCTTCTGAGAAGCCACATTAGATAATTAACCCTTCTTTTCTATATGAACTTTACGATGTTTACGAAATTTCTGCAGGCACAGGAGCTATTATCAGAGCTACCGTATCTAAAGTTGCATCCAGGAACGTATTAAAGATTGGAGTCAGATCCTATGCTCCAATACCAACGTCAATTGTCGTTAATGCTTTAAAGAATTATAAAACATTGACATACACTACAGGAAACAAGAGTTTTAAGCTTTTAAAGACTGACATGCAACACATTCTGACAAGACATCACCCTAATTATTGGGCAGGGAAAGTAACTTCAAAACAGTCTTTCTTTCATCAACACACAAAAATTGATGAAATTAGAAATATTGCCTCAGAAGTACTAAAGCAAAACAGAAGTACTTTATCAAAAAAAGGGACGGCTGAAACATTCCAAATTAAAGGAACAGTAAATGGTGTAAAATATAAATTGGGAATTACAAAAGGACATGTCCTTCAATTATATCCTGAAGAATAAGGTGATAATTTGAAAGAGATGTTACAGATTGAGAGTCTTCTTTTGAAAAGAAATGTTGAAGATCTAAGGGATCTTGCACTCAATCCAGATGAGTACTATATATCGATTCAAGACAATCGGGAGGACGCAAAAAACCTCTTGAAGTCTTTAAAAAAATTCAGGGATGAGAAGGATCTTTTTTATGTAGATGGCGTTATTTTTATTAAAATTGGTTGGAAAGTAATCATCCCATATGGTTTCTGGGACGAGATAAGTAGTTTGTGGCCATATCTAATTAATCTGATCGAAGATTATCAAAATGCAGGGAAAGCAGAATGTTCTTTCCCAAATCAACCGATCACAATAGAAATGTCAAAACTTGATTCTCGGTTTCTTTTGTTTTCAGTAGATGATAATAAGCTAAAAATTGAAGAACAATACTTTATTTCTATACTTCTGAACGCGGCTGAAGATTATTTTACTTTTCTTTATGAAGCGATTGGAGAATTAGACTCCTTTGAGATGAATCGTATTAATAAATTGAAAGCCCAAATAGTTTAACATCATTTAAGTATAAGACAAGGTGTATCTCATTAGCAGATACATCTTTTTTGTTTACAGAAGAGTTGTATACGTTTCGATGTCGAAATGTATACAATTTGAAGATATTGTATACAACCATAAATCTATTTGTATACAATTTATTTTCTGTGAAATACACTACCATCTAGATAAAACATTGAATTTTATTCGATACTATGCCATCATTATTTGTAGAAAGGGGAGAGGGCATGAACATATTAACGTTCTACATTTCTAAAGGTGGATCTGGAAAAACCACGTGTTCCTTGAACATGGCTTATGCATTAGGAGAGTTAGGCGAACGTGTGCTTCTCATCGACTTAGACCCTCAAGGTTCTCTTAGCAAACTAATGTTAAAAGAATCCGATACGATCAAATATATGACCATGTTTGATGTACATACACGAAATTTGGATATCAAAGATATTTTGTTTGATGACGAAACGTATCATGTCAGTCTTCTTCCTTCAAATGAACGAAATGCAAGATTGATTAATTTACTTTCTGAGCAAGATAAGCTCTTCCTTTTAAAGGATATGATTGCACCGCTCGAAGATGAATTTGATTGGGTCATCTTAGATTCAGTGCCTTCGATAAACGAACTCTCAAAAGTCGTCTTATCGACTGCCAATACGACCATTATTCCGTTTATGCCGAAAAAGCTTGTCTTTGATCAGCTAGGAAGTACCATTCGCACCGTACAAAAGGTGAAAAAGTTCTATAATCCCGATTTAGAGATTGCCGGGGTCTTACCTGTGGCGATGGATCATATGTTAAAAGCCGACAAAGAATATTTCGAAGCGATGGAACAAATTGCATTTGCTGAATCGTTGCCTATTTTACCTGTCATCAAACGATCGACATTTATTGAAAAGGCAGCGGATAGCGGAAAAAGTGTCATTCAATACCGCTCCAAAGAATCAAAACAGTTATCGGAACCGTTTCGAGAGTTGGCACACATGATCCGAACAACCAGAGGTGATTCTGTATGAAGGCCAGAAACCGTAACATTCATAAAATCAAGCCGAGTGAGCAACACCCTTATCAGAGTGGTTTAACGAATATCAGTTCACTGGTTCAAAAGCTGCCGATTTCAAAGGAAGTTGAAGATCTCGTCCATGAAATTAATGAACTTGCCAAAGTACAGACCATTTCCGTATTTGAGATTGGGAAACGTCTAGTGATCGCCCGTTCCGAGATGCATGATAAAAAAGAGTGGGGGACGTTTTTAGAAGCGGTCTCCATGTCCGCATCACTTGCCTCACGATATATAAAAGCCTATGAAACACTACATCCGCTCGAGGCATCACTAACAAGTCTACCAGCATCCAAAATTTTTGAACTCATGTATCTCGATAATGTCGATGAGGTCGTCGAGCAAGGGCTATATATTAATGGTGAAAGAAGACAGGTAGAAGAACTCACGGTCAAACAGATCCGTGATCTTCGAAAAGGGAACACTCATACACCCCTTAAAGTAAAACCTTTTCAACAAGAGAAAAAGTCATCTTCGATCTTGTCCGCGCGTATTCCAAGTGATCTTTCGGAACAGTTTCAACAGTATGCCCATGCACATAATCGTAGTGTCAGTGAGTTACTAGCTGAAATGATTGAACGAACTGTATCAGACAATATAATTGAAGCCACAGATGAACAAGGAGAACAGTCATGAAGAAAATCGCATTGTACAATCGTAAAGGTGGAGTTGGAAAATCAACGACAACCATCAATTTAGCTCATGCCTACGCACGGGATGGCTTACGTGTACTCGTGATTGATGCCGATGATCAGGCGTCTTCAACGAATGGATTAGGTCTGACGAACGACTATGAAGGGAAAGTGCTATTGGATTGTCTACTCGAAGAGAACGATCCATTTTATACACCGATTGAACAAGTCATCGTCACTTGTGAATATGAGACTGGAACGATTTACTTAGTTCCGACAAGACGGTCTGCTTCACCGAGTGATTTAACGAGTCAAATTGGTTATGAGTACCGACTCAGTGAAGAGTTGGCCAAACTAGATGAACTATTTGATATTTGTTTAATTGATTGTCCTGGTTCGACGTCAGCGTTGAATCCTTATGCGCGCTGCGCTCTTGTCGCACAAGATCGAATTATCATGCCTGTACAGATGCAAAAGTTTTCGATGGATGCGGTATACTCAGCTCCTGAAGAGTTAGAAGAAATGAAACGATTCCGAGAAGATATTCATATCGCAGCGTTTATCCCGACAATGGTCAGTGCACGTTCTAAAGGGGATACGACGACGGTAGAAGAACTTGAGGAACTCGGGAAAGAGGTTGGGATTCCTGTCCTTACAACGATCCCGTATGCCGTTAAGGTACAAACCCTACAACGTGAATCTAGACCTGTGATCGATCATAAAAGTCCTGCAACGGATGCTTATTTACAACTTGCCCAGGAGGTACTTTCTTTATGAGTCGCCCTCGTAAAAAACATACACCAAAAATTTCGACATTCAGTGCCAATTTACCGGTGAAACAAGGAACACAATCTAGTGAAGATCGTACGGATCAAGTGGAAGCTGTCAAAGAATTTTCTGCAACGACGACTATCACGAATCCGTATCAGTCCTTACCAGCAACCGGACTTTCTCGCATTATCACAAAAAAACTGCCCGAAGACATGGAAGGCATTGTTCAATACTATAATCATATTGATGCGATTCAGGCGACGAGTTTTGTCGAAAAATGCCGTATTCTTGCTCATGCAAATAGCTTGTTCCGTGATCCGGAAACAAAAAAGGAATTTAAACAAGAAGAGGGAAATTGGAAAGATTTCTTAGCGAAGATTGGGATGTCTCATTCCCAAGTGAATCGCTTTGTTTCTTTTTGGAATACGTTTGGTCCAAATATTTTAGAAAAAACGATTGAACAAGATTTTAGTGCGACCAAGTTAGCGGAACTCCTATCATGGCCAGAAGACCCAAAGCTCGCATTACTAGAAGATAAGAAATACTACACAGCAAATGGGGATAAAACAGTTTATGAGATGACACGTGAAGAATTGCGTGAAGTGAAGCGTATGTTGATCGAGCGTCAAGAGCAGCGTGTCATTGAAGCTGATTCTCCTACTGTAAAACCTATGAAGGTACAAATTCGTTTTTCAGATTTAACAGATCCATTGTATATCGGATTAACACAAGCTGCTAAAAAAGAGCATGTGTCTGAAGATGAAATTATTCGTCGGGCTCTCAATGCCTATTTGAATACAAAATAAGCAAGACGTAGACCCGATATGTTGACGGGGCTTACGTAAGGTTTTGTGAATCGGGGGGCAATCATGTCTTATTCCAATCAGTACAAAGATGTTGAGGATATCATCGACACCCTGCTCGTCCTTGATACGTTTTGTGCCGCGAAAAATATTCACGTCGAATTTGTTGTAGTAGGTGCTTCAGGTATCCTTCTCTTCATTGAAATGATGAGTAAAGAAATGGAGTATCGACCAACTCGAGATATAGATATTCGAGTAACAGAGGGTGTCGTGACAACAGAATTGAAAGATGCACTTCAAGAATATGAAATTGAAATTGTCGAGGGTGTGATTCAATTCCCTCCACGTGAAGATTTTCAGGAAGTGGGATTTCGACATAAGATTGAAGGGTTATTTGAAGCAATTGATGTATATATCCCAGACATTGAACTATTGGCGTGTACGAAAATCTTTTCTTCTCGTCAGAAGGACCTGGAAGATCTCGAGAACACCAATTTGTTGAAGCTCTGCGATAAAAACAAACTCTTGGAGCTTGTAGAGGAGTACAAGTCAAACATGACCTGGAACGACCCGTTTTGTAATGTACATGACTTAAGTCGAATTTTTCAGGAAAAGGGTATATAATAAAGAAAATAAACGAAGAGGAGGGTGACCGATGACAACGGGGAAACATGAGCGACTTTATCAAGAACTATTGCGTGAACAAGATCGCATGCAATTTGGTGGGACAAGTTATCGTCAAGAGACAGCTCAACTGGCTCTTGTTCTGAGTCATGATGTTAAGGTCCCCGAATCGCTTTGTAATCGAGTGGAGGCACGCAACTTTGTCGGCTCTTTGGCTAAAGAGTTATCAGAGGACCGGGTAGAGGATGTGGCTAAAATGCTCAGCATGGCTGCACGCCGAGCCTATACTAATCCCGAAAGTGCGTTCTCTATCGATATGAAAGTAAGGTTGGAAGAAAAGCGTAATCGATTCAAGGCGCGCGGTTTACGTGTGAGATCATAAATTGAAATTGAATTAAGAAAAGGAGTACGGCTCATTTCATAAAGAAATGAATCGTACTCCTTTTTCTATGGGCTATATCAGGGATAATCACATAGATATTTGGTATTCATGTACATGTAACAAGGAGAGAGTGATTGAAAAGCAGTAACTATGGAAAGGGACACTAAAAGTTGGGTATTAATGGAGTTATGATTGTTCAAAAGTGACGATAGCGTCTTGCTTACTTCAATAACTTCAGTGATCGTGTTGAAGGTGCTTCACGACTATTTTCTTGAATAAGTAGATTTAAGTGCATCTCCTCAAGAATTTTACATAACTCAAGTCTCAATTCACGTTTTGAGTAGTCTATAATATCCCGAAGCCTTTTGTAGATATAATGTAGAGAAACTAGGAGGATAAGTAAAATAAGAATAAAAGACAAACCATGTACCTTTGTCCTTACATGTGTAAATGAAATTATCAAAGACATATCCCTATTCCAAATGTATTTCATCCTTCGGTCGGGAAGAACGGATACGTAAGACTATATAGTCTCGGTTTAGTTTTCGATTTATGATAGCTAAAAATAACTATTCTCTTCAATTCATCATACTAAATCTAATTCGCAGATAATCCTCTTAAAAGCTGTGAGTGATTCTTTCACTAGGACTCTCTCATCTAAAAAAGGATCAAAATAAGTATTGGTTTGTAACAAGTTTTGTCTGAAATCAGAATCGAAATCGAAATATATATCAAAATCTTTTAGTAGATTTTGATATTCTGACTCACTTAATTTACTTGTTGTGGTTGGTTGGTTATTTTCATCGTATACAATATATCTGCGTGAGTGAAGTTCATAAAGAAGCTTCCACCTGTAGAGGAATGCTTCGATTTCAAAGCCCCAATCATCGCTAGGTTTATTTTTTGGAAGAATAATTTTTTTTTGATGACCACCATTGTAAGTAATAATGTAATGTAGATTGCCTGTTACATCAGAATCTTCAAGTATCTCTACCAATTGTGTTGATTGCTTTTCTGCTAATTCATGGAGTGGGAAGGGTTCTCCCGAAGAATTGGATTCAAATAAAATTTCAACATTAGTAATATAATGCATATAATGATTCCTCTTTATTATTTTCATTTAGCATAAGTTATTGATGTTGGAGCGAATGTTTGTAGATTAAACTCCAATTGCTTCATACAGGTTATTTGTTTATTGAAAATGAGTAACTCTTTAAAGCAAAAAAATAAAGTGCGTTACTAATTTTTAGGACTTATCCAATGATTTGTTTCGTTCCCTTAGAACAGCTAACTCTATCTGCTCACTTATCGATTTCTCAAGCGTCTCCTTCTCGCGTCGAAGAAGTTGCACTTCTAAGTGAAGTTTTTGATTCTCTTCTTCGAGTTGATCACTTCGACGGGATTTGCTTTTTAATTCATCCACTGCATCCATTAAACTCTGGTTTTGACGATTTAATTGTTTTTGACTCTCTTCTAACTTTCGAATAGTCCCTTCCAAATCAAAGATTGTCTTTTTATGAACCTTCAACTCTTCTTTCGCTGATTGTTTCTCCAACTCCAGTGCGTTTAGTAAGTTTTGTTTATCTGTATGTAGTTGGTCCAATTGCTGTTGAAGTTGTTCTAGTTCTTCCTGATGTTGCATGACTTTAGCTTCATATTCTCGATGAAGTTCTTCACTTTCCTTCACAACACTGTCTTCAAGTTCACGTATTGTTTCAGTATATTGAATTGTCATGCGTTGAGTTTCTTTTTGTTGCTTCTCTAAGCGAAGCGCTCGTTCTTGAAAGAGTGAAGCGATCTGATGAAGTGTAGTTTCAAGTACACTATTTTCTTCATCGATTAATGGGTCTGGTGATTGTTTATCAGCCAATTGAATGAATTCTTCGAACAATTGATTCGTCGTTAGTTGTCGTTCTTGCATTAGACGTTGAATATGTTCGGTCACTTCTTCAGAGACACGAAATGATTTTACTTTTGTTTCGCTTGATTGCATCAATGTCACCACTTTACATTTTAGTGTATACATAATCTACAGACAGGAATCTAGTCTTGTATTATTTTCCCGTACTTTTGATTCAAAAACAAGGTACGCGAAATGATCAAGGGTTGTGTATATTTCGATGTCGAATGTATACAACTCTCGTATCATCAAATTAAAAAATCTAAAAGCAAACATCCAGACCTATCGTTAGCTTCGAATCGGATAATATTCTATATATTCCGATACACTCACTTTTGAGTTCTCAAAAAAGAACGCTCAATCCTTTGACTAATCGTTCGATAGTTAAATTGGAAAGAGGAGGTTTTCGGGAATGAGAAAAAAGAAGCGCGGCACGTTGAAAGCAAGTGTATTAAAAGTAATGCTTGGATTTATTTTACTATTTATTGTCTTGTTTGGAGTTTTTCAATATGTTGGATCTAAGAACACCATTTTGAATACGATCCAATCAATTATGATCGATGATGCTACACCATACAGAGAAAGCATGGATACCGCAACTTATGAGGACTTTGCCGCCATCCAAGCGAGAATGAGGAGTACAAGAAATACAGGGAAGAGCTGAACACTTACCGAGAGCAAATCGGAGTCATGTATGCCTATATAGTGGCGATAGAGGGAGAAGAGGCACGTATCATGATTGATGGGGCAGAGGCGGGTGCGGCCTCTCCGATTGGGGAGAAGTTGTCCTCGACTTCGATAGAAAATGTACGAGCTGCATACAATGGTAAAGAAATCGCCACGGATGTGATTCATGATGATGAGTTTGGGGATTATGTTTCAGTGTTGGTGCCGATCGAACACAACGGAGAAGTGATCGGTGTGCTTGGGTTGGACAAAGACGCTTCGAAGGTGAGTTCCATCTCGAGCGGGGTACTGAAGGAGATGGCGCCTCAAATACTCTTCGGCTTAATGGTTCTCATGGTATTAGCAGTCACCTTTATTTGGCGTTACCTAGATTGGAAGTTTAAACCTATGGGCGTGTTAGAGGAAGTAGCGAACCATGTGTCAAACGGAGATCTGGGTGAGGCGGAGATCGTGATTAGTAAACTCACTTTGAAGAACGATGATGAAATTATGCGATTGACCAGTTCGATGACGAAGATGACGAAGATGTTAAAGGAACTCGTGGCAAGCATCCAACACTCCTCTCAGACCGTCAGTGAAGAGAGTGGGAATGTTGCTGCTATATCTGTAGAGGTGCACGAAGCTTCTCGCCAAATTGCCTATACGATGGAGGAAATCGCAAGTGGGGTTGAGAATCAAAGTACATTGACGATGAGACTCCATGAACACATGAATGAATTCTCTACTTTAGTCAGCTAGGCGGCCAAAGAAGGTGATGAAGTAAGCCATCAGGCGGATTTTGTTGGGAACGCGACCGTCTCGGGTCAGCGTCTCATGGAGGAGGCGGTCGAGCAAATGTCTCGTATATATAGCCAAATTCAACAGTCACAAGTACAAGTAAAAGATTTTGAGAAACAAGCGGATGAAGTACCGCAGCTCGTAACGTTGATCCGTCAAATTTCGGAACAGACGAACTTACTTGCACTCAATGCTGCAATCGAGGCAGCACGAGCGGGTGATCAAGGAAGAGGATTCGCAGTCGTCGCTGCCGAGATAAGGACTCTTTCGGATGACGTTTGCGAGATCTCAGAAATCGCAACGAACGTTAAACGCAATTCAGTAGAACTGGACGCCGTATTCACAGAAAGCAGAAAGTCAACTGAAGACGGGAAACGAACGCTCGAACTGACCAAGACATCTTTTGAAGAGATGGAAACGAGTGTTGAAAAAATGAGGACGTTAAGTCATTCGATGCAAACAAGATTCGACCGTGTGAAGTCTAACCAGCAAGTCATTCAGAAAGCTCTTTCAGATATCGCATCAATTTCTGAGGAGAGCACTGCAGGAAATGAGGAGGTCGCCGCCGCTACTGAACAGTTGTCTGTAACGAGCGAGACGATGAATCATTTCGTAAGAGAGTTAGCTGAGACCGCAGAGAATTTGAAGGGAAGAAGTCGAAATTTCAGACTGTAATCGTCGAATCGTACAACAGTCGAACAGATTACATCCTTAATTTTGTCACGAACAACTCTGACCTATATTTGCAGATGGTTGCGATTTTTCTATATCAGCTGCCTTTTGTTGAACTAGGAGGAGAGAATACCATTCAACCAACTTGACATTTTTTTCCTCTTGCTATACATTGAGCTAGAACTGAATAGCATCACTAGGGGTGTTCATTGAACTGAGACGAGTTAAAACTCGAACCCTTCGAACCTGAACTAGATAGTACTAGCGTAGGGAAGTGTGAACATGACTGCATCCGCAAATGGATTCATTTCCTTTTTGCCATGTATCTTTTGCTTGTACACAACTTCTCTCACGCGAGAAGTTGTGTTTTTTTATAGACAATACAATCATCCAGACAAAAAGGAGATCACAATGATGAGTAAAGTTGTACTTGTAACAGGTAGTAGCAGAGGATTAGGCGCCACAATCGCCAGAGTATTGGTAGAGAAAGGATTCAAAGTGGTCATCAATTACTATAGAAGCAGAAGAGCCGCAAATGAGTTGGTTCAAATGTTAGGGGAAGAACATGCAATAGCTATCTATGGTGATGTGACGAGACGAGAAGATGTCGATTTATTAATTAAGAAAGCAACGGAACACTATGGTCAAGTAGATGTGGTTGTAAACAACGCGTTAGTAGATTTCAAGTTTGACCCGATGGCACAGAAGGCATTCGAACACCTCTCTTGGGACGACTATCAAAAGCAACTGGACGGAACAATCAAGGCAGCGTTCAATGTTTCCCAGAGTGTACTCCCTCAATTTATTGAAAGATCTGAGGGGAGTATCATCAACATCGGGACAAACCTATTCCAAAACCCAGTAGTGCCTTACCATGAATACACGACGGCGAAAGCGGGATTGATCGGATTTACGCGCAATCTTGCCGCGGAGCTTGGAAAGTTTGGGATAAGGGCCAATGTTGTATCTGGAGGGTTGTTAAAGATGACTGATGCGAGTTCAGTGACAAGTCCCGAAGTCTTCGATTTGATTGCCCGGACTACGCCCCTGAGGCAGGTCACGACTCCCGAAGAGGTTGCTCAACTTGTCTCGTATCTGTCATCTGAAGAAGCATCAGGTATCACTGGCCAGAACTTGGTAGTGGACGGTGGATTGACCATGAACTAAAGAATAATTCTAAACAGGATATCGAAAGTGTAAGAATTCTCATAGAAACGGAGGACCTTATTTGAAACCTGCTAAACAATTAAATTTAGGAGTGCTACTCTATGGATGTGGACATCACCAAGCCGCTTGGATGATGCCTGAATCTTCGATAGAGTTGATCGGCAACGTCACATATTATCAAGAACTGGCCAGGATTGCAGAGTCTGGATTTTTGGATGCGGTTTTCTTTGCAGACAATCAATCATTTCCTGCAACCACCTCGACCGAAATACCGGCATTTTGGTTTGATCCGATGATAAATTTAACGGCTATCTCACAAGTCACGAACCGAATCGGTTTGGTTTCCACCATTTCAAGCACTTTCTCTAATCCATTTACTGCATCGAGACAGTTATTAAGCCTGGATCATATCTCGAAAGGACGTGTAGGGTGGAATTTAGTGACGTCGATGTCCGACTGGGAGGCAGAGAATCATGGAATGGATCATCTTCCTTCTAGGGAGAGGCGCTATCAGAAAGCTGATGAGTTTGCGGAAGTGATGGATAAATTGTTTCTCTCGTGGTATCGAGGCGATTTCTCCCCGAATCGATTGGCCAACCATCTCATCAATGAACAGAATATTGAACCGATAGATCATGTCGGGACGTACTTTAAAGTCAAAGGTCCCTCCACTACACCAAGTAGCCCGCAAGGAAAGCCTGTTGCCATGCAAGCGGGGGCCTCAGAACAAGGGATTGAACTGGCTGCAAAATATGCAGATGCAGTGTATTCAGTTTCTTGGAACTTGAAGCAGGCGATGGAATATCGGAATCGTTTAGAACAACACCTCGTAAAACAGAACAAACCTATTCGCCACGTCAAGATATTTCCGGGCCTTGTTACATATATCGGACGAACAAAAGAAGAAGCCTATTCAAAAAAGCTTGAGTTAGATAAAAGGCTACCTCTAGAGAACGCGATCAAGCAACTGAGTTACTTTATAGGTGAAGATTGCTCGAAGTGGGAACTTGATGAGAGGGTACCTTCGTTACCGCCAATCGATTCATTTACCGGTCCTGTCGGTCGTTATAAAACCATATTGGAAATCGTACATGACAAAGAACCGACACTCAGAGAACTCTTAGGTTATATCAGTGCTGGGGGAGGACACCTCACTCTAATCGGGACACCAGAAGAGATTGTAGACGAGATGGAGCGATGGTTCAATCTGGGGGTTGCAGATGGGTTTAACCTTATGCCACCGACTCTGCCATCAGGGCTAAAAGATTTCGTGGAATTGATAATCCCTGAACTGCAAAAAAGAGGGATCTTCCGAAAGGGTTACGAGGGGGCTACTTTACGTGAACACCTTGATCTGGTACCTCCGGGTTCGCGTGATCGATCTCCTCAACGGGGTAACTACGAGGAAGAGTGACTTGTGGACTATGCCGTATCAATCTTCCTCTGGAGCGATGAGGCGAACCACTAACGAAGCGACCTCATTATCAGGTTCGAGAGTTTGAATTCTCTTGGCTATTTGAACGGCATCTCGGTCACTAACGATTTTTTCAGGAACGGTGTTCAAGAACAGCAGGTTTTCTAAACTCCTTACATCGATGGAGTGATTCACATCTAAGGACTTTTTAGCATGCATCAATGAAGAGGCATAGGCGCCCTCGATGTGGCATAGAGGGTGAGTGAGAACCTGAAAAGCCAAATCATGTAGCTCGGGAGATTCGTCTTCATGAAGCAGATGCACCAGAACTACATAGTTGGTCAAACTCTCATTTGAAAATGCTATCGACAAAAGCTCGTGACTGAATGCCTCATATCCGACGTCATCGTATAGTTTTTTCACTTCACCGACCTGCATGGATAGGATTAATTCCTCCAATCGACTGTCCATCCCATAGCCTCCTTCCATTTCAATATTGTGTGACGTAGCATTAGGATTGGCTATTCCTCCTCTCAGAGAAGGACAAGAGTTCTCTGATACAAACGATTCGTCATGAGTGAATGATTTCTTGTCGCATCGTTTGTGGGGTCAATCCATCGAGATGAAAAGAACCTCGATAAACATGTAATACAGACTTGTCCCCCCTCAAGGCTAATGGGAAAACACCTGATCTGCTGGTTTTCAATTCAAAGTCTTCCGGTGCGATTTCAACATCGAGTTCATGTCCTACCACAGCGTAAGAATAAGGAGTTGAAAAGTAGAAACGCGCTAAACACCGAATGATTCTATCTGTCTGAACGTTTAACTCATCAATAGACCCGGAACGTGGGACAATGTCATCCCACCGAATATCTATAAGAATTCCATGAAAATGATTCACGATGACAGGGGTTAAGTGAACATCATTGCTTCTCACATCGAATGCATCCCCAGAAAGCGTTAGGGACGGATAGAAATTTGAGAATACATTCAGGTCAATTTCATCGTCGACGATGTCTTCTTCGACCCAGTGTTCTCCGTCAGTGTCTAGGCTATACCTTACTTTCATCAAGCGACTACCTTGTGCAATAATCGAGCTTAAATAACTACATAGATTAGGAATAATGGCATCATTATCTGAAAACACTAATGCGATGTTGATATAGCCGCCAGATCTAAACATCAAGTTCAACCCCTATCTTCGGTTTCGAGCCATTCCATTCATCATAGTACTTGTCATACAGTCTGTGATATGTCGTTTTGATTACTATAATAGCACTATCGGTTGAGAGCATATCAATCATCGCTTGTGACCTCATTTTTTCATGTGACTTGGAAAATAGATAGGCTCACATGGACCTTTTTATTTTCAGGGCATTAGGTTAATACATGGTTCTGAGAATCAAAGGTCTCAAAGCACGGTATGACTGTGGGATGTTGATCCATCTCTCCAAATACGGATCATAGTAATGACCACGTTTGATTCCTGCTCTTGAATTGTATTCTTCTTTGAATAAGGTTTCTTTCTCAATTGTTAGATGCATTCCTATGCGCTCATCTGAAACCTCATGCTCGTCCAATCCTTGCGAATCTGGACCCAGCCGTTCTTCAAGCTCCTTAACAGAAAGATTAGCATAATAGGACCATTTTTCTGGGCCAGCCAAAAACCTGAGTCCCTCATAGAGGGAGTCGAACTTGAGGAATTCTCGTCTTGTTTCAAATTCTTTGGCGTCTCGCCATTCGTATATGGTCAGCCAACGTTGAACGAAATCGAACAACCTGAATGTACCTTCGCTTAAATCAGGTTCGGACTTGTCATGAGTCACGACTTGTTCTTCACCGTCTGAGTATTTGACATAGTAAATGACTTCACCGGACATCTCTACGTCCTCTAAAAAGGTTAGTAGCTCCATTTCATTGTCATGAAGTAACTCTATCAAAGAGATTTCCTGTTTGGAATCCCTAGCTCGATACTTGACGACCAGGGTTTTAATGTTGTAAATATTCAGATTCATTGCCTCCTATACTGTAAAATCGATGAGAAGTGACCGAGTTTTATATACCTTGAACAGTTCGAGAGGGACTAGATGCACAAAACTCTGCCCCCAATTACTCGTCCGGCACCGTTGTTTGGTCCATCATGTGAGGACATTTGAATCTCAAAATTGACTACGTAAGTTCACATTCATTCTTCACCTTTCTCTTGATTTATTTCGTGCTCGAATGTCATATCAGATTGATTTCTGGTTGAGTGTATTTACTGATCAGTCGCCCTTCTTTTTATTTTTAAACGCAAAAGGAATCGAGATCATGAATGCGCCGATCATGCACAACGTCGAGTAGGATGCCAGTTGGCTTCCTTCGCTTCCTATCTCATCCACCAAGATTCCCGTATTGAATAACAAGACGAGGGACCCGATCAAAACGATAAAAGAATTAAATGAGATCCAATACGAGCTGGGGATTTTCGAACCCAAAAAGGCCAGGTATACGAGGTTACTTAAACTGAGAAACAGAAAGACGTAAATCAAAAAATTCAAAGAATCTAGAACATCCAACATACAGAATCATCCTCTCGTAAAATACAATTTAAGAATAATAGGTATTCTTATACAATTAAGAGAACCATAACCTCATTCATGAAGGCAATCCTGCTATAGATGTATTCAGTTTTTACAATAGAAACTATAATATTCTATATTAATCCTTTTATGTTTTGGTATTGAATCAAAAAATTACGGTAACCAAGTTAGTTTAATACAACCTCATTGTCACTGAGTTTGAAGGACTGACTCGAGAAAATAAGGATTTTGAGAAATAAAGTTCAATGATGTTTCTAGGTTTTAGAACAAGTGTCAAGGAAAGTGTGGTGTAAAGAGTGTATTGGAATGAGCTGATAGGGTATACGGTTCCTCTATGTGTGATGATGGTTATATGGTTACGTTACAAGAATTTTGATACATACTTCATGTTTTCTTGGGTATTTAGTGTTATCAACGTGATATATGCATATATAATTTATTTTCATGATGTCGTTAACAGCTTGATTCACGCGGGAGGACTTCATCCGTTGGATTGGATGATTGCTCTTTATACGATAATCATAGTCTGTGGGATAATTTATGGATGTACTGCCAGTGTCTTGATCTGCCTATCGTATTTAGTTTATCGACTGCGTAATGGGCGATTTCCTAAGCAGGATGTGTGATCAAGGTCCACATGCGTCGCTTGAATAGGAGCGTATATGACATTTTATGAACGGGAGGGGTAAAAGTAAAATGAACAAGAAGGATATCGAACTTCAAAGGTCATTAGAATTTTTAGCGAATGGGTGGGAGGTTAGCAAGTTAGACATCGATTACTTGCATGAGACGATTTCACTCATCGTCGAGAGCATACGGCAACAACAAATAGTAAGAACACACATCACATTCAAAGAGGTACTCTCCTTCTATGTATATCAGGAGGAGGTTGCTTACTCTGAGACCCTAGATGCGACATATAGACTTAACGACCGAGGAAAAGACGACAACGTTTTTGTCAGCGAGATCGGATTTCACAGGAACGGGTTCGGACAGGTCAAAATTAAATGCATAGACCCTGAACAGACGGCGATTAATGCAATCACTTCAAAAACGAATATGTATTTCCAAGTCAATAATAAGGACCACTTTTTTATCGAGTGTAATGCTATCGAAATCAACGATGATGTCTTCGAGGGGTTGATTCAATCGAGTGAGAGTTTAAAAATCACTCTCGACTAATTTGGGAGGATATGATTCTAGAAACGATTCTCAGTTTTAAAGGCAATGGATGTGTGGTCACAGTTCTGAATTGAAGTATATATGTCTGATTCTTAACTTTTATCGGAGGGTGGTCGGGTGTAGGGTTGTTAGCCTACGGTTTAATAGGGCTAGTCGTGAGCACACTTATTGTAACTGGTGTTTGGATACTTTTGAAACATAGAAAAGCTGATTTGTAATCGGAAGTAACGCTCTCCGTGGTTTGCCTAAGAAATAAGACTCGGTATAGATTCCGTTTCGTACTCGAGGAGAAATGTTACCTATTTCATTTCAGATTTCAAAAGTCAGGTCTGTTAAGTCAGGATTATGGTTGATCTGATTGATGGGCAGACATTTGCTAAGAACTATCTACAGCTAAGTCATATAAAGATGGAGATTTTATCACTAAAAGTCAAAAATATCGTGTATGATGACTGATACAAAATCAAGTGAAAACAAAAATAAAAAGAGGTAATGAGATGAGTATTAGAATTACATTTGATAAAAAATTAGGGTTGGGATACATATATCTCTTCCCTGAAAACTATAGGTACAAGATACATGAAACGAAAGAACTAGACTCGAATCCTTTTCTCGAGTTAGATTTTGATGAGTTAGGACGAGTTGTAGGAATTGAATTATTAGATTTTGAAACACTCAGCTTGAGTCAGGTAGTGAGTAAAAACATTCGCTATGAGAAAAAATCAAATTGTGTTTCTCTACGTTTAAATAATGTCCCCATTGAGAGTACAACAACATTTGCAGGAATCAAGTTCCATTTTTCTGAGGCGAATTACACCGGCTTTATAGGGTTTGATATCATTGATTTAGATAAATACCCTATTCAGGATCTATAAAATAGTTGTTAGTTTTACAAGGCCGAATATGAGGTGTTATCAAATACTTAAGCACGACTATTTCATGCTGTCAGTGAGAACAGTATGGTTTTGAGGTTTTAACGGCACTATGTATTTCAGTTAGCTCATAAACAGCAAAGTTAAGTAATTTTTACTTTGATGTTCGACCTCATCTTTGAACCTTTCAAATGTGACTAATGCTACGTGGGAAACATATGAGTAATCACAAAAAAGACACTCTGGAAGCAATCGAGAGTGCCAATTTATGAGCAATTGTTAGAAGTGAGTGTGAGTCCAGCATTTTCCGAGACTTTAATCTAAATCGACAATCGAGGAAGTCTGATTGACTCCCTCAATTGTCGTAATAGCGATTGTAATGCGGAGCATATTTTTCCTTTAAGTTCTGGATCTTGATATCATCCCAAGAAACGATATCAACCACGTCGGTACTCACATACATTAGGAAGTCGTCGTTGTAAAAAGCGATATAAGCCTGTGTGTCCCCTTTGTAAACTTGAGTACAATAGTTCATGACCTCTGTTAAATTAAGATTTCTAATGAGGGTGTAAACAGCACCATCCCCAGAAAATTCATCTACCACAGCGTGTTCTTTCCAGTTTCGAATCGTTAGATATCTGCCAAGTTTAGAATTTGATGAACAACGGACATTGTCCATGATGTATTCAGATACAAACATGAGATGAAGTGGCTGAGAACATTCAAAAATGGATTTTAGAATGTCCTTTAATAAAGAAAGATTTAACTCGTCCATACTAAATCTGATTCGGTGTGCTGAATCGACTTGAAAGTATGGCGTTTCTTTAGTGACATCAAAAACAATATTAAATTTATCAATCTCAAACATGAATTAGTCTCCTATTCTATTTAGTTGAGCATCATATGTGCCTGAACGTTTTTTATACTGTGTTGATCCGAATTTCATTTAGCTTGCCCTCATTCTCAGTTTTACAGCTAACATCACTACTAGCAATATAGGTAGTGAAAAAGCTAATGTTGCAATAATCATCTACTTCATGATTTGTTCTTTCTTGAATTGTATCAGTCCATTCCCATATGTGTCATAAGTGATAAAAATTCGAGGGGATTTACTTTTTAGTTCGTAATTGAATGTTTAGAATTGATGGATTGATTGATGGTAAATAGCCTGGTTTTTGTCCAACGTAATCGTGTTTCCTATGTAAGTCCTGGTTTTCTTCAATCAAGACCAGGATTGGTGTAAATTAGACTGAGATATTCTTGCTTGGATGCGAGATATCATTAGGCTATCAACAGGAGAGTAAGATTTTGATGGATAATTTCCAACCAGTCCAACAGACGATGGAGGAGTTTTTTCGACGACTTCCTGATCGGTACAAGGGTGGAGACGAAGAATTTAAACTCGTGAGCATTGGACATTTTTTTAGTGTGAGAGAAGGAGAATGTTTGACCGATTTTTTCCGTCTTCTTTAGTACAAAAACGCTTCGCCATAATCGACATACGTAACATGTAGAAGAAATTGGAGAAATCTCGCGTTACAATCGACTACATGCGCAATAAAATTGAATGTATAGTAATATGGTTTGACGTATGAAAAACATAAAATCTAAATGATGTGATAAAATCAAAAGTAGAAGTATCACAAAAATCATTACGTGAATAGGAGATTTATATGAATTCTAATGAAGACGTAAATCATACAAAAAACACAAAAAAATTCTTACATACGTATGGGTTTATTTTATTCTTCTCATCTGTTTTAATGTTTATAATTCAGCATCAATATTACACTTTATACGAAGTGGTTGAAGGAATGATTTTCTTTTCCGTTGTCACGTTAATATACTTTACTTTAGTTCATCTATTCTTTAAGAACGAACAAGGTAGAAAAATTGTTAGTTGGTCATTGCTATCTCTATTCGTTATTACGATGACAGCACTTTTTTTTATTTGAAAAATGTTAAACTCCAACAAAAAAGCAGACAATCTTTTGTTAAGATTGTCTGCTTTTTATTAATCCCATAATTCAAATATAATATTTCCGACTATGTTGCGTGTAGTTGTTACTACGAATTCTGCATCGTTATCTGCACCATCAACATATGGATCCACATTGAAAGTATAGCAACTGTTGTTTCCCCAGAACGAAGTTGCTTTGATGACCGATCTAGAACTTCCATCATCATATACTGTAACGTTTGCTCCTCCGAAAGCTTCTTTCAAACAGATTTTCGCCTTTCCACCTTTTGCTCCATTCAAATATCCTACTGTACCATTACCTATGATTGACGTGTCAACCAATTTCCAATCAGCAGCTTCTCCGTCAGTTGGCGAAAAAAACAGACTCCCTACTAATACTGCACTAGCAAATAACCCTTTACGAAACTTCTCCATAAACATCCCCATTTTTTGAAATATAATACAGTAATATTATAACAATAAAAAACTAAAATGCATTATTTTTATGGAAAATAGAGGGATAATTTTTGGTTTATAAAAAATAATCATACTTTAGAGGATTATGGAAAGAGGATTATGAAAACAAATAAAATTAAATGTCTGTTAAAGATGTTTATATTCATTGTGTAAGCCTCAAGATTTTTTGAAATAACACTAGGAACTACATGAAATAAAATATGATGCGCCACACTTGGGTACGAGATGGTGTTAGGTTATCAATAGGATAAAATGATTCAGATGGATAGTTGTCAATTAGATTAATAGGCAATGGACAAGATGATAGAGGTATTGCTTCGATGCTTTCTAGATCGGCTATAGGAACAGTTCGACGACTTAAAATTCGTGAACACAGACATACTGTGTGATATGGAGGAAGGAGAACACTCGATTAATCCCGAACCTCCTCAATCAGCATGTGCCGCTGGAATGCATCAGGCTTCAACTCATCGCGGTGCTCGTCTTTAAATCCATCGTGGCTGAATTGAGTTCTTTGAACTTGTATATCGAAGATCACGCCATCACCCGTATCACCCTTCAAGGAAAACGTCCCCGCATCTATACAAATGTCACGCCGTCAACCATCACGGTGGACCACCTGTACATTTTTCATTGAAAGGATTGTAAAGACAAGAAGAGGCAGAGCAAGTAAGCATAATCAGGAGAATCGAGATGAAGCAGGCGTGCCGGATGCTATTTTAATTAAGAACACCGATGGATGAAAAGATGACGAAGAACCTATTGTGCTTGTAAGCTTATACGATATGTCCAAACATGAGGTCCGTCAAGGCGAATCGGAGAGCCGTGAGTCTCAACAGTGAAGTACGTTTCAAAGTCAGATGTTACCACCGTATAAAGATTACAGGATGAAGCAGGATAAAAAACGCATCCTTCGATTTTACGAGGATGCGTTTGATCAATTTGACTCTATTTGTTGACCGTCGCATGAGTATGATTACTCTCCGACCATGCCATCCCCGTCATTGTCCTGCATATAAGTATAACCAATGGCTGCTTCTGATCGGCATGCTGAATCCAGCATCTTTGGCTTCTTGGATTGTCACTTGCCCGTTGCCGTTCGTGTCGACGCTTGAGACGTCTCCGCTCGGTTCTGTAGCCACCGAGGGTTCACTTTCGGTCGCGGCAACAGTGTTCTGCTCGGTCTCTGCACTTGCGGCGGCAGCGACTTCTTTCTCTGCCTGTTTCTCAGCGTTCACAATGGCTTTTTTAAGCTCCGCCTCGTGTTTTTTCTGCATTTTTGCTTCCGCTTCCTTTACTGCTTGGGCCGTGATTTTATCGGCGTCCTCTAATTTCTTGGTTAAGGATGTGATCTCGGTCTTGTAGTCTTTGACCACCAGCTTTAAATCGTCATATTCTGATTGAAGACTCGCAAGCTGCTCTTTCACTTCAGCGACTCCTTGCTCACATTGTTCCGCACTGATTGGGGGTTCTTCGAGGTTGAATGCCCATCCCCAGAACAGTAAAAAGAAGACTGTGATTAACACGCGTCTTGCCCTCGTAAACTTTTGATGCCACCACATCAAAAAGAGTCTGACAGGGATTAAAAAGATTAGCATTAGGACGATAAACCACGTTGATTTATAAAATTTCATAATCACTCCTCCTCCAATAGAGAATATATAATAATCCTAATTAGAGAGAGAGGTTTATTTTACAAGTTAAGACAATAGTATTTTATTTTTGTATAAATTAACGCTGTTTATTTCTGCAGTAGGAACTTTTCGTACTTTGTAAAAGCATAAAAAATAATTGTACGTCAAACGGGATATCACTTTTGAGGCCATTCTTTGAATTTGGCTGTAAATAAACAAGCATGTATACATTCGACGTCGAATGTATACATGCTTGTTTGACTACTATTATAATCGTTAGGTCAACATGAATTAACTGTAAGATCATCTACTTTATCTAACGGGTATTTAAGATGATTTTGAGTGAACTATGATTCTAAATCATCTATCTAATCTGGTTATAGTAAGCCTAGGTGACTATAGCAGGATAAAAAGATAAAATGCATCATTTTGTTCTTCTAGTGCGCAATTGTCAACGTCCTTGCCGTGGCACTTAGGTATATTTGTTAATACGACTCATTTTATCGAAATATACGAACACGTTGAAGCACATATGTACGATGATGCATAACAGTATTTCTTGAGAGTACCAAAATAAGATACTTTGACCAAGTGCAAACACGATTTTGTAAATGGACTTCGTACCCTGATGAAACATGTGGGTCACAGTGAACGATAGGCTGGACACCAAAAAATAATAGAGGATCGGAAATCCAAGACTCATGAAATGCTGATAGAGAAAATAGCGAAACACCAATTCTTCCACAATCGGATAGAGAAGAATCGATACGATGGCAAGTAACGTATAGCGATCCTTAAAAAAATCGAGCCTCACGTTTCGATAAGATTGAAAGTACTCGAACACGAAAGACCCGGCCAATAACGTTAACGCTGATAGCGCTAGATAGATCATCTTGATTTCTGAGAACAATAAAATGTTCATCAAGACGACTAGCGTCAAGACAATTAAGAATCGATATAGCTCTCGAATGTTACTCCATAAATTCAATGTATTCGCCAACACCAACAACACACCAGGAAAGACCGTCAGATAAAATACAATACTACGCCAAAGGATGGGGAATTCTATTGTGAATCCCTCCTGTCTGTTTGAAACGCGGGTGATGGAATGGCGGATAAGAAGGAAGTGAAATCGGGAGAAGTTCTGGTGTAATGACTTTCACGACCTCTAAGTTCAAATGTTGGAACTCGTGTGATGCAATCGGCAGATAACAGGCGAATTTTGATAATGACTGTGTCTGGCGGATTAAGTCAGATAAATCGGACGTTTTATTTTGATGACTAAATTGTGAGACTGGTTGATGCTTTAGAACAGGGCGTCCGTATTTTGCGTAGTAAATGACATTGTCATCGAGATTGTCGATGTCTTGTTTATCAGGTGAGCCAGTTACCTGTTTAAATTTATCGGTATCCATCCAAGATACGTTCAATGCATACTCTACAACTGTCATGCACTCGAAGAAACTGCGGTAAACCGCTGTCTCCATTGAAGAAGATGCTTGAGAGCCGACGACGTATTTAGGTAAAGGTGATGCAGGATTCTTAGTCGTGATTTCACATACGACAATATGTAAAGGCTTGTCATAGGAAATGTCTAAGAAATTGACATCGAAGTGTGAGAGGAACATCTTGACGGCTTTTCGTTGACTCGAGAAATATTTAGTCAGAATATCCTCGATGTTCACGTTTACCTTTGTTGCTGTATGCCCCCCGTACCACCAAAGATTGAGTGAATCAATTTGTAAGAGCTCGCTGATACTATTCTCTAAGGCCTGAGGAAATGACTCATGACAGGCAGTACCCGTTGAGACCGCACTATTATTGACCCTTTTCTCGTTCTCGAAAAGGGTTTTCTCATACATCACTACCATCTGAAGAGGGATGAACACAGTTGTTTTTGGATCGAACAAAGAAATCATTGGCACCCATTGCAAGACATCCTCATCAGAGATGAAATGGGCAACATCTTCTCGTGCAAAGTAAACATTGATCAGATTTAAGTCACAAATCAATGCGGTTGGGTATGTTTCGGTAAGTTCTACAAAAGAGGCGTTCACGATTCTATCTTTATAGGCTGCATACATTGTCGCAAAGGAGAATCGTTCTGCACTTTCCCCTAAAAAACTGACCAATGATTCGTTATATGTGGTCCCATAACCACTCAAGTGGTAGTTGACGTCTCGAGGGGCGCCCTCGATGACTTTTGAGAAATCTGTGTAGTTTGAGGTCATATAGAAATACTGTGGAACGGGATGCGAGTTACACCCAAGGAAGAACGAATTCTTGTTCCATAGACCGGTCACGGTTCCGCCAAGAAGTGATTGGCGGGTTCGGTTATAGTTGATGTCATTATATACTGTGATCATTACTGGAGAATTCCTTCCAAAATGTTAATCGAGCGTAAGGTTTGCTCTTTAAATTGGATGTTCTTCATCTCGGCACATGAAGGACAACTGACATGAACACGATTTGTGTTAAATGAATATTCATAGTTCTGAAGGTGAAAATGTTGCACATTCCCAAGTAGAGAACTACGTTCGTAAATATTGATATTCTCTAGCTCTTTTTGAATGATTCCTGTGATGATATTCAGTTCAGCCGCTTTCGGTGTTGATTCATGATTGGATTCAATGGGGTATTCTGGATATCCAAATCGTGTGACGATATTTTTTTCTAAACACTCAAAGCAGCCGGTCTCTCCGTGATGAATGGCTGTAATGAAAATGTGTTCATTATCAAATGTGGCGATAGTGTTCTGTAGGTTTGCCAAGTTCATAAGGCGATTAAAGGCACGAAGTCGATTAAGGTTGGCCATTGAATCGATCATATATACCGAATCAAAGCCGCGAAGGAAATTAGCGGAATATTCCGTCTTTTCTTCGAGTAAATGTTTCTTTTTCTCCTCCATGAACGTTTTAACCAAGTCTTTAGATAGAATGGTCGAAAGTTTTTCCACTCGCGCTAATCCAGAAAACTGTGTGGAGGTAAACTCATGAATTGAATCTTCGACCAATACTAGAATGTTTTCTGGCCGGTTAATTTTTTGATCTATGTAGCCCATTCGGTTCAAAAGTGTAAAATCTTCAAACGTATCTGAGTGCTCACTGAGTGTGATCCGACGGTCGGTAATGAAGCGATTAAAGTCCTCTATGAAGCGGATACTACTCTCTTCTTTATCGATGGTGAGCTCGTCTCGATGAAGGACCCCTTTATGGAGGATATATTCATGTTGGTTATTGATGACCCTTAAAGAGGGTGGATAAATAAAAGTTTTCATATGTTATTCCTTTCCACAGATACTTGAGAAGATGATGTGCTCGTTTACTTGATCTAGATGCAAAGCGGTTTCGATAAGATTTTTATTGAATCCGGCGACCGGGCAAGATACGAATCCGAGGGACGTAGCGACCAAGTCAAAATTATGAGACATGACGCCTACCTCTACAAACGAATTGAGTAGTGAAAGCTCACCATATTTGACGTAGTTTCGGTTGATGTCATACCTGAAAAATAAACTGAGACAGGAGTTTAGCATATCCATTCCCGAGCCAGCGAAGAACTCGGCGGTGTTGATCGTATCGGTATCGACAGGGGCAAGCGTATGTGAACCTGGTTGGTATTTATAGAAGCCGTTGGATAATCCCTCTACGTTGTTGATATACAAGTAAACGGAGATGGGATATAAAGCACCCCCAGAAGAGTACATTCGATGTTTTCCTTCCCTCGAGCCTGGGAGGGAAACATCTGATAAACCGAATGCATACTTCAGTAGGTGGCTGAGTGTATCGATAGACATTTCAAAGTGATGAAACCGTCGCCCAGATCTTCGCTTCAAAATGATAGAAGAGAAAGACTCTTTAATTTTCTTAAATTTCTTTTGAGGTAAAAAGATGGTCGTTTCGTCAATAATCTCCTCATACTTTATCGAGTCTCCATACATACCAGAAATGTTTAGTTCGTTGAATTTAGCAATACTTTTAAAATCATTCAAGCCCTGTTTGTTTAGGTTCATCAAATATGAGATCATCGGGGACTCTGCATTTCCCTGCAAGATTTGCGTATAGAGGTGCTTGTTATCGCGATTCGAAAGATTGGACGAATCGTTCAAGAGAACAGTATGTTCATGCAGTAGACCCTTATTTTTGATATGAATCATTATGCTGCTCTCCTAGACGTCTTTTTCTTACGACCAAACATGAGCTCACCGAGGACGACGAACAATAGTGAGGACACAACGCCGAGTAACATCATATTGTTCGTATTTGGGCTCTCTGTACCATTCTCGAAACTAAAGATTTCTAAGCCTAAGAAAGTGATCGCACCATTATTAGCAGCGGCTTCTGTATACCCGAAACGGATGACAAAATAAAATAGCACTGCCGAAGCAATCATTCCTACAACAATCTCTAAAGTGACTCTTAGTGCCTGTTTATTCATATAATTTCTCCTCGATTCCAAATAGTTTTAACTACGACAAGTCCACTAGCGATGAATATCCATACTGTGTTTACCCAAAGGAAAGTTTTATTGATGAGTGAATCATTCGTCCAAATCTTAAAAAAGTCATTCGCTAAATATTTGACTGGTAGAAATTCCGCTATGTTTCTGAGGGGTGATGGGAGCTCGTTAAATGGAACAAATACACCGATGAACATATAGATTGAAAAGAGTAAAATCATCCCTAGAGGCAACAAGAGCTTTGTATTTCTCACATAAAGAGCGAGAACAAGTCCAACCAAAAACAAGCCTACCATCAGGTACATGGTATGTAACAAGTAACTAAAGAGGTGTGCCATGGTCGGGAGGTTCAAATCAAAGAAAACCGTAGCCACTAGAATGTTAAATAAGATACTGGATAAGGCCAGCACGACATAGGATAGTAAGTCCGCAATCAATAGACTACGAATATTGACCCCGAAAAATTTTAGTCGCTTCAAGCTGTCATTCCCAATACTTTCTCCCACCCAAATTGGAAAGCTGATGAAAGCAATAGGAATAAGTCCGATTGCCGTACTGATTAAAAAATACTTATCAACAAATCGATATCCGTTCCCGATGGAGAAATTCCCATATGACACAACCATGATCGTTAACATTAGAATAGGAAACACCAAGGAGAAGAAAATCGAGATTGGGATTCTGAGCTGCATTTTCAAGCTCAATTTCAAATGAGTAAGCATCATTTTGTCCTTTCACTACACAATAAGAATGAGGTGTACAGGTTTTGCTTGAGAATGGTGAAATCCAGGTTTTGTTGTTGCACCTTACGTAACCAGTCCGATTCCTGATTGTGATTTTCAATGATTAAACCGAGGGAATCCTCCATCTTGATTTTTTCTAATTCGATTGAATCAAGAAATTCTTGCTTGCCGTCCATAATTTTGATGATAGAGTGATGTGAATAAATGTCTTCAAAAGCTGAGATGACCCCAAAGAACATGATTTTACCGTCTTTTAGAATCAATAAGTGAGTCGCCCAATCTACTAATTCTTCAAAGTAATGTGTGACATGGAGAACCGTCTTGCCTCGAGTAAACTCTTTTATATTGCCCAAGAGCTTCTCACGCTTCTTGAAGTCTAGTCCTGAGGTGATCTCATCAAAGATATAGTAGGAATTATTTCGTGTAGAGGTAAGCGCGAGTGTTAGACGTTGCGCTTCTCCACCAGACAAATCTTTTATGTAGCGGTTTGCGAGTGTCTCGAGTTCATAGGAATGAATTAGTCGAGAATATGCCTCATCACGCCGTTTGTAATTTGTTACAAGTTCAATCAATTCGTATACTTTCAACATGTCGTTGTATATATTTTTTTGAAAGACGATGCCGACTTCTGTAGGGTGGATCTGGGGTGTCACACTACCATCAAAAGGTATTTCACCCAATAGGGCCTCAATCAGTGTGGTTTTTCCCGCTCCGTTTTCTCCAAGCACGGCGACTATGCTACCTGAAGGAATCTCAATTTCTTGGCCAATAAAATCGAGAATTTTTTTTGATGGCCTTTCAACAACTAAATCTTTAATGGAGATAGCAGTGTTCAAAATATGGGCTCCTTTTTAAAAAAAATGTATCCAGGAATACAGCGTATTCCTGGAGCGTACATAGCGATTAAGCAGATGAAGAACATGAACATGAGCAAGAACATGAACAAGAGCATGAACCTGCAGCGTAATGCATTGTTTCTGAGCCATTCGACATCTCAGAGTAATTACTTGAAGCTTGATGTTTGATTTTCATGATGGTTCCTCCTGACTAGAAGCTCACGTGGCAATTTAATTATTGAATATGACGATATTGGTAATCAACCGTAAATAAAGAAAAAAATGGAATTGATGTAATTGGCCTATGACATTTGTCTAAGTGTGACAAATGTCATATTGAAGTCTTAAAAATCGTTACTAAGCACATGGAAATCATAAATAAGCACATATTTTCTATCTTATTAGCTCTTTATTATTCAAAGTAGTAAACGATAAATGATTTTTATTTTAATTTGGCTCTGAAATACGATTTGTTAATTAGGGGAATATGGCTAGAAGAGACTAAAAAATATGAAAAGAAACGGGTGGGAACGTTAAATAAGTATTATGCACATCATGGTCTAATAGATCCTAAAAAGAGTCTATTTCTATAGAGAGTGGGAATGCGACATCAGTTAGAAAGCAATCCATTAAGAAAGGCAGACCTTTCTACTGAGGGACAATCTAACGAAATACAGCAGAGCGTCCAAATATAGAGGGAACATTTCAATGAAACATAAATGGTGGCAAAGAAGAATACTCATTTTTTCATCTAAGAACTGTCGATTAGGTTCCCTCGGCTCGTGTAAATAGGATAACCTCAAGAAAAAGTGAAGGGTATTGATCATGTCGAAATCGATTTAGTCGCCCCGTTTTTAATGATGAAGGAGAAGTTTGAACATAATCTAAGAACAATAAATTGATGTAAGCCGTCCCTTTGTGGATAAAGCTCTTAAAGCGATAATAATCGAGGAGGTAGACGAAGATTGATACTCGTACATATCCAATTTTCGTTATGACGTATCTCTATGTTCTTGGACTTTACTAACAGGAGGCACGTAGCATAAGGATAACGTCAAAAGCAAATATTTGTGCATTCCCCGTACTTGCTTGATTACCTGGTGTTCGAAGTGGGTTAGATTCTTTTTAATAAATATACTACTGAATGGAATAAACAAATTATTCACGTGTTGATTGAAAGATATCCCTCGATTCAGAGAATAAAGAAAGTGAACAAGCTTGAAAGGCCATACTCCTGTGACTAGAGAATGGCCTGTTTAAGTAACAATCCGCGAATAATTTTTGTGTATTCATTCACGATCTAGTAATTCTATTTTAAAAATATCTGTACTACCTGAGCGATCCGTTAAAAGTGTAATGGAGACTAAATCTCCATTTGATAACTCGGGAAGACCAATAACATCATCATTTTGATAAATTGTGATTTGTTCTTCAAAAAAATCGTAATTGAGTGTACCTTGAAATTCTTCTTTATTTAATTCAATTCCTTCAACTCCTATGGAATCGTTATCGATTTCTGTGATTTGCGCATAAAAAGTCTCCACATCTGTTGGTTTGAACTCCCACAACGTTTTTTCGTAGTCCTTATATGCATTCGTGTAGCCTGCAAAATAGCTAATTAAAATGCCCATCAGTAATATAAAACCAGACATGATTATAGTGATTTTGTAAGGGGGGGTAAGCGTAGAACGTTTTTCATTATTACTTTTTAAAGCTTTATTGATATGACGTTTGTAAATTTGAAAGTAAATAACGATCGAGACAATAAATATCAATAATAGTATTGATGAAGCAACGATATAGTTTGGGAATGGCAAGAAATATTCCTCCTTTAAATTTGAAAGTAGTCTTTAAAAATATGATAGTAACTTCTTGTGACATCAACTTTTTTTCCGTTAATTAACGTAAGGATGAATTTTGAAGAAAGTGTCGGCTTTATTTGTTTTATTTTACTGGTGGAGATGATGACAGAGTTACTGATGCGTAAAAATGCTTGAGGATCTAGAGAGTTTGCGATTTGGTATAGGCGCTCATTGCACTGGTATAAAGAGTCATTGGTCTGAATTTCAACACTATCGCCGTAAGACTCAATGCAAATAATGTCTTCTACAAATAAAACGAGTTTCTCACTGGTTTTTTTATCTCTCACGGTTAAACTTTTAATAAAATTATTCACTTCACTCAATACGAGTTCAGCAGTGTCGTCCACTTCTATTCCTTTTTCTTTCAAAATTGATCTTATTTCATCGAATCGATCTTGACCTACACAAAGTTTAATTTTCAAATCACGTCCCCCTTTCGTATTTGTTTAACAAAGAAACCTGATTTCAGAGTCAGTGTAACAATTGGGAATTTATATCACAATATAAGAACGGTACTTTACAATTATATTCAGATGAAATGCATTAATGGGTGGATACTCTTCCTAAGTTAAACTTGAGATTTGAATTAAAACAAATCATCAGATGTTGTTCTATTATTAAAACTGATGTTATTCGCACCTATTCAAACCTAAGCACCCTAATGCGTCAAAGGAACGTGAATACTTTAAAGATATGCCAGACGCACTTAAATAATATTTGATTCATGAGGTGAAAAGATGGATTATATCTGTCCTGTTTGTGGTTATGATGGCTTAGAAGAATCAGCATATAATGAATATGATCTTCCTTCGTTTGAGATTTGTTCTTGCTGTCGATTTCAGTTTGGAGACGATGATGATGTTGAAGTTAGGGAGGGAGTGTTCTTATCGAGAGAAGAAGCTCATTCTGTTCACAGAGAAAAATGGATCAAGGATGGAGTAGAAATTTTTCAGCCAGAATACTATCCAGCAGAATTCCAAGTGAATGACCGAGTAATAAAACAACATTTAATCCAACAGTTAAAGAACATTAATATCGATATCACTTGATAAACGGATATAGGACGTTTTGGATTCGGATTTTTTCTAATTTTATTATATTAAAAATACTTTATTCCGATTTATGAGCTGAGCCCTATTTTACGGACAGTTTAATAAATAGTGCCTCGAATTCTATACGGCGATCAGATGGCCCCGGTATTCTCCGGGGTCATTTTTTTAGGTTCCATTGCTTGCGTTCGCTGTTTTAATAGTCGATGGTCAAGAAGATTTTTTAGATGCCAGTAGAAGGACTCGATCGGTGCGTTGTCGAGACATTTCCCATGACTTTCGGTCAACAGCTCCTCTCTTCCTGATTCTCGAGGACGGCCAGTATATTAAAGTCGCCCGTGTAAGGGATTGACCGGTCCGAGACCGACCCCACGTTTGGATTTGACTTTGGCTGCCTGAGCTGATTGTTCGTTGAAGATGATTTTAACCTATGGATGCGTTTCCCCGTCTGAATGAATAGGCTCACTATATCGATTCGACCGCACGCAAAAAAACTGAATGAGTACTTTTTATCGAGTGTCTGTCATTCAGGGTTCAGTTCATCTTATATTCGATTATTTTCATTTACACAGGAAATAAATACTTAAGTGTTAGAGGAACTCGATAAGAAATGAAACTACCATATATACAATGGGGAGGAATGTTATCAGTAACCCGATTAGTCTGGTTCTACTCTTAAATTGTAATGCTAAGCCTACTAACCATACAGCAAACAAAGTCAACCAAAAATAACTGGATAGTGGCTGAGTTGCTTCTGCCATTCCGCTTATCCCTAAAGCTATTACAGTAAGAGCTGTAACCACTAAACCAGTTATAATATTGATAGTAATTAAAAGTGACCTATGCATGGATATCCTCCTTAGATTGAATTTATTTCAATTTATAGTATAAAGTTATTTATAAAATGGTACAAATCCCTAATTGAGATTGTAAATGTATATTTTAGTTTAAATGCTAAGCTATTAGTTACTTCTATGTAAATTTTTTTAGAGCGTTATTATGACTTTTTGAAACCGCTTGCTGTGATTTATTTAATAAAATGCTACTCTCTCTCCCGCACCTCCACCATATCTCCGCTGCAAATCGCGTCATTCAGCACATTCTCATAGACCGATAGGACCTGTTCATCGACATCACGCATCTCAATCTTTTGAATCTCCTTATGGTACTTCGTCAATAACGCCTTGTGCTCGGGTATGAGGAATGAAATCCATTTCAGCTCACCCTAATCGCGATACATCGTCATAAAAATCACCCTCCAAATAAAAAGAACGTTTGTTCCTGTTTTATACCCGATTTGTCTCGTTTGAACAGCTTTTTACGTGATTGATGATCCGTGCGTCCTGTTTCCGTACTCTAGCTCGCTGGTCGTCCGGTTCGATGAAGGACGGAACTCTCCCTACTTCCGGGTGGTGATCTATCTGGATTTGGAAGAGCGTCCAATCAAGAGCGTATATCTATACGGGACATGGGTGGTGGCGAATGGAGACGTCAGTTTCGTCGTCTCAGAACTATCGAAGGATGTATTCGAATATGAAGTGATGCATGTCCATTGGTTCATCAAGTATCGCTTCGAGGATTGGGGAGTCTCTGAAGACGGGGCCTGGGAGAAGGAATGGTGATCCGGGCTCACCCCCTGACGGTCCGATAACAAGAGCTGCTTTAATACGCATCTCTATGTTCCTGGCCCTTTCTGACGGGAGGCACGGAGGTAAGGGCAACGTCAAAAGTGAGAGCGTGGACATGGCTGACACCACGCGAGGAACGTTATTCGGTTGAATGATGTTTTATTTTTGATAATAATAAGTTGATTTAAAACTTAAATAAACGTAAAAACAATTTGACATTTAGGCAAGTGGAATTTAATATAAAAAAGTAAAATGTTTTTGACATCAATTCTAATGAGAAAAGGGGAAGATAATGGAGAATAAAATTCAAGTATTAAGAAAAGCAAAAAATATATCTCAAAAAGAATTAGCTGAAATGTGCAATGTAAGTCGTCAAACAATTAATGCTATTGAAAATAATAAATATGACCCCACTTTAAAATTAGCTTTTAGAATTGCGCATGTTTTAAATTTAAATGTTGATCAAGTATTTTTTGTAAGTGAGGAGAAAGATAATGAGTAAAAATATTAAATCGGTTTTCTTTATAGTGGCCATAATTGTTATTTTCATAAGTACATTAATGAATATGATTTTTGAAGAAAATATAAGTTTCTTTACAATTGTTCAGTTAGCAATATTGTTGGTCATTTTCTTCTCATATTTTACTTGGTCTCAATCAGATCAAGATGATAAAGTAAAACCTGACGAAGAAATGGGTCAAGAAATAACAAAAACTAGTGCGTTAATAAGTTATAAGCTATTTACTATAGTTATTTTTGGATTAATTGTAGTAGATAAATATCTAGAGATTGAAACCAGTATATTATTAGTAATAGTGTTTGCTGTTTCCTTAATTCTTATTCCAATAACAGAATACTTTGTGTCTAAGCGATACAAGTAACATTCAAGATGAAAATCTAGATTTGATTACTTTAAACAAGTGTAAGGTGGTTCAATTTTTTGAACTTTTACTCTTCATCTTAATAGATTAATAAACAATCTAAAAATAATTAATTAAGCGGCTGGAATCCTTAATTTAATAGGATTCCAGCCGCTTAATCATTTAGAAATACTTCTTAATATTACTTAAGGTACTATGCACTTATGAAGTCACACTTTTTAATGTAATTATTGATTTAACTACAATCTATTTTAAATGCTTTGATTCTTCGAATTGTAGATTTACTTATCCTCCATATGAATCACTTATTTTCCCTATCTATTTACAAGTAATCATTATTCGTATAAAATGTAAAAAGTGTTAAAATTTTTAATATATTTACAGGGGGAAATGGTATGTCTTTATGGAAAAAAAGTACTAACATTGCTTTGTCTTTCTTGTTAGTATTTTCATTTGTAGGAAGTGCTTCTGCTACAACTACAGTCAATCAACTTGGATTAGACGACGATCAACTTGCATTAGAGGAGGCAGCTCTCAATAATCAATTAATCTCGAAAGAAACAGAAGAAGATTTAATTGAAATTTTTTCGGCTATCGAAACCCTTCCTGATGAAGTGGTTGAAGACGGAACAGAGGCTGTAGTTGAATACTTAGATGAACAAATTAGTAGTGATATTAACTTAGAACAAGACGGTGACGTGGTTGCGTTTGGCGCATGGGCTTGCTCAAATGCAATTGGTTTGGCGTTACTAACTAATGTCCTTCCAATCGCAAAAATCACAAAAATTAAAGAAGTAATTAAAAGTGCTGGTGGAGCGGTAACTTTTGCGAAAACGTTAGTGAACAGTTACAATTCAGCACGTAAATTCAATCGAACAAAATCATATGCTATAAAATTTGCAGTAAAAGAAGCATCTAAAAAAGCAGCTCCTGATGCAATTTCAGCAGCGCTTGGCTTTTTTAATATTTCTAATGTCGCTGAAGCTTGTTTCGAATAATATAATGCCATTAGCTAGGAATTTTTCTAGGTAATGGCTTCTTTTTATTTATATTTATTATATTAAATATAGATTAATTTACATGTGTAAAAAAAGGCATGCAGTTTTTTGCTTAAAATTATCACTACTTAAGATATTGCAGTCTACATTTACAATGAGCTTCTTAGTGATTCCCCATAAAGATAATGAATAGAATTGTGTTTTAATTTTATCAATATTATGTAAATCGTTTCTTTTAAAATAATGTGTTATATCTATTTTCGATTCACCACAAAAAGGATGTATATTATGACTAAAAAAATAATTATATTATTAGGGATTACTAGTTTTGTAGCAATAATATTTTTAAAAAATAGTTTTCCTTATGAAAAGGAAAAGAATCAATCTCCCCAAAATAATCAATGGAGTATGGATGAAATAAAAATTGACTCTATTCATCAGAACTACAAGTTATTTGGAAAAGGGGTGTCAATTGCTATACTAGACACCGGTATTGACTCTTCACATAAAGATCTGAATATTAAATATAGTTATAGTTTGGTTGAAAAAACCGTTGGAGATGATGACAATGGCCATGGTACAAACATGGCTGGAATTATAAATGCACAGATAAATTCAATTGGAATCACTGGTATAGCTCCACTTGCCGATATTTATTCTATAAAAGTACTAGATAAAATGAAAAGCGGTTCGTACTCCACAGTCATTGAAGGTATTGAATGGGCAATAGCAAACGAAATCGACATAATTTTAATGAGTTTAGGTTCAACTAGTTCAGACCTAGGACTTGAAAACAAAATAAAGGAAGCTCATGATTCTGGGATAGTAATTGTATCTGCAGTTGGGAATTATGGTTATGAAGGGGAGGGAGAACATGTTGCGTATCCTGCAAAATACTCTTCAGTGATTTCTGTAGGTGCCACTACGAAAGAAAACAGTCGTTGGTTTAATTCTAGTCAAGGATCAGAAATTGACGTCATGGCACCAGGTGAAGATATATTAACTACAGCTCTTCAGAACAAATATAGTTACGTAGACGGAACGTCTGTAGCTGCTGCTTTCGTCACCGGTGGTATCGCATTATTATTAGAGAGCGACCCTTTACTTTCTCCTGATGAATTAAAGCTTTTATTGAAACGAACTGCTAATCCTCTTGGTAATGAACAAGAATACGGAAGTGGATTAATAAACCTTGAAGCTGCTATAAAATCTATTACTTCTAAAAAGTGAATATAATGTAACGATAACTCGATATAACAATTCATTAGCTAAGTAAATGAGAGATTGTTGCGACTATAGAACTTGACGATTTAGGAACATCATTCAAACGAATGGTGTTTTTGTTTTGATCCACTTAGTGGATTCTGAGCAATTTAAAGTTGATTAGAAAAATCAGCTTACTTGAATGCAACGTTCAGGGTATCATTTAATAAAATCGTCATTGTGTTAAAAGGGGGTTCATCATGTATACAATTGACGAAGCGTTTGAAATCTTATCGAAGAACAAACTCACAAGCCATAAGGAGGCGGTTCGCAACTGGGTGCGAAAAGGCGTGATCCAGGCAGAACTGCTCGAGTCGCGTAAAAAAGGTTATCGGATCAGTGAAGAGGCGCTTGAACAGTTCATCAAAGGAAGGATGCCGGAAGGGTGGGAGCTGTATCCAGAGTCGGTGACAGGAGATGCTCGGGATGTCGTCAAGAATGAAGAAGAGGCCCAGTATCACGTCGAAGTCGATGTAGAAATGATTAGAGAGCAAGTCCGCGAGGAAATGTGGTACGAGCTTCTTGGTAAATTCGTCTTCGAGGACTAATTCGTCTTGAAGAAATCGGAGGTCAAGGTTGCCGTCGAGCATATGCGCTATTCAAAAGAGTTTGAAGCCGAGGTGTGGGACCGTTGCTCGAAGTATACGTGGGGTTATGCGACACCTCGAGTCCCATACCTGCTCGGTTATTTTATGTTCGAAGGAGAGCGGATACCCTTCGACAAAGATTTCGTGGGGAGAAATGAATTAATCATCCACGCGTTGATCGAGAAAATTCAGCTCGATAAAGTGAATCGACAGCGTAAATGAACATAAAAAAGACATTCTCTTAAAAATAGAGGATGTCTTTTTATGCAATCATCATTGCTTAAATTTTAGTTTAAAATCACTCTCCGACCATTCCATCATTGTCGTTATCACGCATAGGGATAAAGCTAATGGTCGCTCATGATCGGCATCGTAAAACCGGCGTCTTTCGCCTCTTAGATCGTCACCTGACCGTTGCCATTCGTATCTAGGCTCGAGATATCATCTGTCGCCTCGGGTCGGTTCACTTTTTGTGAGACCCAGTGCTTCGTTCACTTCATTCGGGTCATGTTGTCGAACGAGTCGATGACGACATTTTCCTCTGACAGTGTAGGTGTACTCATAGTGTGACGGGATAGGTGATGATCGCCTCGCGGTACCCGGACAAGTCCCCTCCATCAACGTCAATCAGTTTGTAGCCAGAGAACAAGCCGGTATTTGGATTGATCGTTGTTTCTTTCGTCTCAATGTTTTCCTCGGTCGTAAGTATTTTTTCTGTGTTCTCTACTGTAGAGGAACTGCTCCCGTAGGAACATCAGGCAAATAAAGGAATGGCTTGAGGTACGGCTGAATAAGTGGAATTCATTTCCTTTCTCTTTGAATGAATAGCTTCAGTATTACTAAATCTTTTATTTATCTGACTGTGAATCCAAGTTGTTTGAGACTCGTGTATATCCAAGTTTCATCATTGAGTACCTATGTTCGTTTGCTTACTCATCAAATATAAAAGAACATTGATAAAAAGATGAGTTAATGGACAATAAAGACAAAATGAAAAGGACTATGTAAAGCCCTTTTCATTTTTTGTGAAAAGGTAAACAAATATGTCTTTTTAATGTTGGTTAATCCGACACAATATGAATATGTAATTAACTTTAAAGGGGTTCGCAATACGTATTTTAAACAACTCGTAAAAAGATATTGTAAATTGAGATTAAATACGGATAGCTTTTCCTATGTATGTGATATCGCCCAAAAACTTAAAGAGTTCTTTAATTTCTTGGACATGAATTTTAAACACGTTCAGAGAATAAACCAATTAACGAGAATGGAAATTGAAGCATATTTAAGCGAATTAAATATGATGGGGATAAAGCCTAGCACAATAAATGGGAGGATCTCTATATTGGAAGGACTATTTAGTACCCTTCTAAGGCTAGAATGGAATGATATTCCTTCCAAGGTGTTAATCTATCCAGAAGACTATCCCAAAATACCGAGAGCAAAACCTCGTTTTATAGATGAATACGTTCTGGAGCAATTGAACAGTCATCTTGATAAATTACCCGAATATATAGCTACGATGACTATGATAGTCCAAGAATGTGGGATGAGGATAAGCGAATTGTGCACCTTGAAAAAAGGTTGTCTATTAGAGGACAAAGATGGAGATTACTTTTTAAAGTATTATCAATGGAAAATGAAAAAGGAGCATATAGTTCCAATATCAAAAGAGGTAGCTTTATTGATTAAAGTTCGGGAAGATAAAGTTTCATGGGAGTTTCCAGATAGTGAATACCTCTTTCCAAGAAAAGATGGATCGCCATTAAAACAAGAAACATTTAGAGACGAGTTAAACAAATTAGCTTATGAGCAAAAAATAGTCGATAAATCAGGCGAGATTTATAGATTCCATGCCCATGCCTTTCGCCATACAGTAGGAACAAGAATGATTAATAACGGAGTACCGCAGCATATTGTACAAAAGTTTTTGGGTCATGAAAGTCCTGAAATGACAAGCAGATATGCTCATATTTTTGATGAAACCCTTAAAGCTGAATTTACAAAATTCAAAGAAAAACTGGTAACTAATAATGGAGATATAATTGAGTTAGATAATGACAATGAAGTCGATGATGTTGATCTTCAATGGTTCAAGAAAAATATTAATGCACAAGTTCTTCCAAATGGTTATTGCCGATTACCAGTAATAGCAGGTTCTTGTCCACACGCCAATGCTTGTTTAGATTGTACTCATTTTTGTACAAGTAAGCAGTTTTTATCGCAGCATGAGGAACAGTTAAATCGTACTGAGGAGTTATTGGCAGTCGCTAAGGAAAAGCAATGGCAAAGGCAAATAGAGACTAATAACCGTGTTAAAGAGCGACTAGAGCAAATAATTGGCAGCCTGAAGGGGATTAGTTAGATGGTTAAACAGGTACGAAATACAGAGGAAATTGTGCGTTTGGCAAAGCAAAAGTCCAGGCGGACTAGAGAAAATGTAGACAAGGTTATCTCTAAACTATCGCTTGAAGGTAAGACTATTAATTTTAACACAGTTGCAAAGGAAGCTAATGTTTCTAAATCATGGCTTTATAAGGAACATGATATTAGGCAAAGGATTGAATCTCTCCGAAAACAGCAAAAAACAGAAAATGTAATATCAAAACCCAAGAAAAGCTCCCGTTCTGAAGAAGTCCTTATTAAAACCTTAAAAACAAGAGTAAAGGAATTAGAAGAGGAAAATATAAGATTAAGGAACCAGATCCAAAAATTATACGGAGATTTGTACATTAGAGAATAGTTAATCTATGAGTTTCACCAACTTGTGCTTTGAACTTTGAAGTGTTAAAATTAATATACTATTAATCGAAAGGAGAGATGGGTGGACAATGAAGAACTAATCTAATTTTTAACAAATGAAATAGTATATTTCAGTTTAAAAACTTAGGATTAGTCTGCCCATTTTTCCATATACTAAATAAATGTAAGACTGAATAGCTAAAAAGGCTAAATAGTTTTATTTGAGTCCTTAAAAAGTGACATGACTAATCCTTCCAACATTATTTGGGAGGATTTTTTATTTCTCCCTGAATCAAAATAAAGAAAGAAGGAATCGAATTGTTAAAACAAAAGGAACTAATGGCAAGGGTTAAGGAACTTGTCCAGTCAGATGAACGAATATCTGCTTGTATGATGTATGGCTCTTTTACAAAAGGAGAGGGAGATCAATACTCTGATATAGAATATTACGTTTTTCTAAAAGATGATACAATTTCCACCTTTGATTCAGCAAAATGGCTAAATGAAGTCGCTTCCTACACTTTACTCTATCAAAATGAGTACGGTACGGAAGTAGTAATTTTTGAAAATCTAATACGTGGTGAATTTCATTTCCTTTCCGAAAACGAAATGAATATTATTCCTTCATTCAAAGAATCAGGCTACATTCCTGACACAAAAGCAATGTTTATTTATGATGAAACAGGACAACTAGAATTGTATTTATCAGAGTTGGAAGGTCCGGGACCAAATAGACTTACAGAAGAAAACGTAAATTTTTTATTGAATAATTTTTCCAACCTATGGTTAATGGGGATTAATGTTCTTAAAAGAGGGGAAAATGCACGTTCACTGGAACTTTTATCTCAATTACAAAAAAATATACTACAACTCATTCGAATTGCGGAAGAAAATGCCGATAATTGGTTTAATATGACAAAGAATCTTGAAAAAGAAATTAGTCCTGAAAACTATGAAAAGTTTAAAAAGACTACTGCCCGATTAAATGAATTAGAACTATATGAAGCCTATAAGAACTCTTTGCTTCTCGTTATGGAACTTCGAAATCTCGTTGAAAAACAGTATCAATTAACCATTAGCGATGATTTTTTAGGCAAACTGTTTAATTATATGAACGAATAAATAAAAAGCCTGTATCTCAAGTGATAACTAAGATACAGGCTTTAATTGTTATTTACTTTAAATACATGTTCTCAAAGTGAAAGTATTGATTTTAATGGATTTTTAATAGTTTACTCTTGATAAGTCTGCAGCCCGAGCCGAGAGGACATCCTCGTCTCCGAACGGTTACATGAGGCGGGCGACCTCATCGGCATCCCGGTGCTCGACCATCTCATCCTCGGTGCGGACGAGTCATATGTCAGCATGAAACAGCGAGGTTACATGGGTTGAATGGAATGGGGCCGGGGGACCGGTCCTAATCCGTCCGGTAAGGGCAAGGAGGAAAAACATACGTTTTTCTTTGACGGGATCGGCGACTCGCGTGGCTCGCGCCTGGATCCAGAATTCGGATCCGGGAAAAGGAATGTTTTCGCGTGGCGAAAACAAATGGTTTTGGTGAGAAGTCAAAGGCATAAAGAAGTCACGTTGCTCTGTTTTTTCATGAATGTGTATTTGAGATGTTTGGATTGATGGAAAATGAGTGCTTGTTTGGTGAAAATGATCGTTTTTCCTACGTAAGCCCTGGGCTTGTTTCAAACAAGCCTAGGGCTTATATGAAACAAGCCGAGATGTCGAGCGGTCATATTCAAGGTATCGTTGAGCTATCAACAGGAGAGGATGATTCAAATGAGTCACACATTGGACCAGCAAACGATCAAAGAGATGAAAGAGGTATTGCTTAGAAGACTTCCTGAACGGATGGACATCGATCCTGAAGCCTTCGAGTTAGTAAGCATGGATATCCTTTGTGAGGTGAAAGAAGGAGAACGTTTAAAACAAATGACGGTCTTCTTCAATACGAACACGCTTCAAGTACATAACTGATTGTTTCAAAATGTATACATGTATACTTGTAGATTTGTATACATGTATACATTTTTATTTAGTGAGTCTTTGAACGAAGCGTGAATCGCATAAGTATCGGGAATTGGTCTATAAAAACTGAAAGGGTGAGACGTGGTGGACGAGCGGCTACTTGATGACTATGCGTTCGATGGATTGGATCCGTTCGTCCGGACCGTGTTCTCGGAACTGATGGAACATCCCGAGTGGCTACGTGTCGTCGACAGGGAACATTGCGTCGAGAAGGTCGTCCGGTTCGATGAAGAACGGAACTCGCCTTACTTCCGCGTGGTGATCTATCTGGATGCGGAAGAGTGTCCGATCAAGAGCGTATATCTATATGGGACATGGGTGATGGCGAAGGGGGACGTCAGTTTCGTCGTCTCAGAGCTATCCAAAGGTGTATTCGAATATGAGGTGATGCATGTCCATTGGCTCACCAAGTATCGCTTTGAGGATTGGGGCGTGTCTGAAGACAGGGCATGGGAGAAGGAGTGGTGATTCGGGCTCATGCGTGAGCGTCTAACGCCTTAGGGCGAAGTCGCTCATCGCACCGCTGCCCCCCTGACGGTCCGATAACAAGAGCTGCTGGCTCATAAGCCGCATCTCTATGTTCCTGGTCCTTTCTAACGGGAGGCACGGAGCGTAAAACAAAGTTCAAAGCGTGAATATGTCTCAAGTTAGGATCAGAGTATTTTTTTCTTTGAAAAACAGTTCTAATGGCCTGGTTTTAGTTTACGAGATAGAACTTCAGGTTCATTTACAGTAAAATTCAAAAGATATAAAATTTTGGATATGGTAATAAAATCTAAAGGGTTTTTCCTTTGGTTTAATTTCCAAAAAAAAACACGAGGGGAATATGAGTAAGATTAATCTTAAGAAATCACATTTTGTCACCACTTCTTTATTAACTTCAGTATTTGTGTTATCAAGCTTTACAAGTGGATTTGCTGAATCAAATGATTCAAACTTTTCTCAAGAAGGAAAAGTAGAAAAAGCTGTATATTTCGTTGATGGTGTAACTTACGATATCCCTGAGGAACAATATAGTAATTTTTTCAATGAGAACGGGATTACTGAACTACCGTATGATCCAGCCTTGAACCCGGAAGAAGAAAATGAAAGTAAGTTAAAATCTAATAATAAAAATAAAAAAGGTTTTGGTACTTATGCCTATGCATGTGTTGCTGGAGACGAATATAGCGCTACAAGATCATCAGCCGCATTTAAGTTAGGTAAGTCAGGACATCGAGTAATTAATAAAACTAGCTCAAATTTAACGCAAACGTCTAAACTAGATAGTAGCTTTACTATTTCAGGTAAGTTGTCTATTACAGCTGGCGTTAGTACTGCAGTTGTGAAAAAAGAAATTGGAATTGATGTAACTGTAGGAAATACATGGACAACGGGAGAAGCTACTAAAGTTACAGTTCGACCAGGAGACTGGGGATGGATAGATTATGGTAGTCACTATGAGACTTGGAAAGGAAGTTATTATTATTTATCAGGAACATGTACTAAGAGCAATATAAGATCTTTAACATCTGAAGGTCCTAAATACAAAGCAATCGTAGCGAAAAGTGCAAAGTATCCTTATTAATTTATATTTTGAAGGGATAAGATCCTAATGAAATTTAAAATGTTATTCACTTGCTCATTACTCCTTCTATTGGGTATCACTGTCGGATGTATCGAAAAAACAGAGTCCTTAGTAGATAATTCTTCAGTCGAATCAACACCTAAGGCTGATATTCCAAATAAAAAAGTGAAAAGTGCAGAAGTGCTTGAGGTTTCTGAAAATACTTTAACACCTGCTGAAGCAGTTACACAACAATTTAAGGTCAACTTCGAAGACGGTAGTCATCTTTTTCCAAAAAAGGAAGATTTAGTTTTTGAAACGATTTTAGGGGAAAATGCAATTACTACTTTCCGTTCTCCAGAAGGGGAAAATCATTACGCTACATTCATCTATACGCGAGACCATAATTGGACAATGAATGGACTGATGAGATTTTTCGTAGATGAATCTTCAACTTTAGATTCAAAAGGTCTAAAGTTACCTATGGATGACTTTAGTGTGCAATATTTGCAAATCCCTGAAGATAGTCTTAGTAGAGAAGTATGGGCTTTTTATGATGAAAAACATGTCATTACGGTATCAAGAATGGATGCTTATTCATTCAGTAACCCTTCAGACACAACTGAAATCAGCCTAGAAAATGGTAATGAAGCTTTTGTTGTTTCAAACTCAAAAGAGTCTTTCGTATTTTATTACGATACTGACAAATTAATTATTGTATCGGGTAACATTGAAGCAAGTAAGTTAGTTGAACTCACAAATTCATTACCGCCAGCTGATTCGGCAGATTTTCCATCTTCAGAGTCTGGAAAAATTGAAAATCTCTAAACGATAGAATATAAAAAATCTATCTTAAACGGTTTAAGTCTTTAATTCTACATTTTGTACACCGTTTAATCATTTTTAGAAACAAGAAACACCATTCGGCCGAATGGTGTTTTTGGTTAGATTCAGTCAGTAATTTGTGATCAATTCGAAGCCAAAAAAAGAAATATGCTTACTTTAAAACAATGATTATGGCATTATTTAATAAAATCATCATTGTGTTAAAAAGAGGTTTACCATGTATACAATTGACGAAGCATTTGAAATCTTATCGAAGAATAAGCTCACAAGCCATAAGGAGACGGTCCGCAACTGGGTACGAAAAGGCGTGATCCAGGCAGAGCCGCTCGAGTCGCGTAAAAAGGGATATCGGATCAGTGAGGAGGCGCTCGAACAGTTCATCAAAGAACGGATGCCTGACGGGTGGGAGTTGTATCCGGAGTCGGTGACAGGAAATGCAAGGGATGTCGTCAAAAATGAGGATGAAGCGCCGTATCATGCCGAAATCGATATAGAAGCGATCAAAGAGCAGGGGCGTATCGAGATGTGGAATCGAGTGGCCGGTCGTTGGCTATGGGAAGGTCATCTTGAAATCACACGGACGATGATACGAAATGCGATCGAGCACAGAGGTCATTCAAAAGAGTTCGGGCAGTTCGTCTGGGAACGATGTCTCAAGGACAGCGCACCGCGTAAAAGACCACGGGTCCTTTACTTAGTCGATGCGTTTCTATTCGAAGGGGAGCGGGTGCCGTTTGATCAGGATTTTGGCATCAAAGAAGAACAAATCATGCATGCGTTGATTGAGCATGTCAGGGTGAAGAAGAGAAGAGGTATGTATAAAAATGAAGCGGATAGCAGATGATAGTTGTAGCATGATAGACGATTGGATGATATTTGTGAAGGCACAACTTATTTAGCGAAGAGGGTGATGCCTTGCAATCTATAATCAGCGGACACTTATTAAAAATGTCCAACTCTCCAGTATGGTTAACAAATCATATAAGCAAATTAAGAAGGGATGTAACACTGAGTCGTCAGTGTACACCCCTTTTACAATGATGAATGTGTTAAATAGAGTTTTTAAGTATACCTATCAAAAACGATCTCGATATTGATTTCGCATAGCATCAAGTTTCTGTTTCTTCACTTCAGGGTCGGTGGTGAATCGATAGGTACTTCCCTCATATATCCAGGTCTCATCAAAAATGATGCCGTTCATGATAGGGCGATACGGCATGGCGCGACAGAAGGTGTGACCTTTCAAAAACTTTGCGGCTTCCTGAATCGTCGCACACTCTTTCAATTCTTCCCCGTCTTTAAAGATCAAAACAGGCTTCTCCCTTCTGTTCTCTGCTTTTGGTGTCCGAAAGTACATGCTAAACGCCTCCTTTAATGCGAAAAACCTGTATGTATTTTTTATATGGTGATATGTGAAATGTTGAAGCTATTTAACAGATATCATTTTATAATGAGACTATGTTGAATAATTTTACAATAAATTCATATGAGGTGATAGAGAATGAATAAATTGATCAAGATTGGGAGTGCCGTTCTATTTAGTGGAGCGCTATTGGTGTCGCCATACGGGGAGGCATCGGCCGCTGCGAGCATCAAAGTCCATTACATCGATGTCGGGCAAGGAGATGCTATCTATATCAAGATGCCGAGCGGTGAGGACGTCATCATCGACGGGGGGAACAAAGGAAAGGGCGATGCTATCGTCGCCTACCTCAAAAAGCAAAAAGTCGACGATATCGAGGTATTGATCTCGACGCATCCGGATGCGGATCATATCGGTGGATTGGATGAGATTCTAGACGCCTATCGTGTCGAGAACGTCTATGCACCAAAAGTGAAGCATACGACCCAGGCCTATAAAGACTTCCTTCAAGCCGTCAAACGGGAAGGCAAGACCATCAAAACGGCACAGGCCGGAGTGAAATTACCTATCAAAGGTGTCAGTGCGAAGTTCGTGGGCCCGGTCAAATCCTACTCGAACAGTGACTTGAACAACTGGAGTGCAGTCCTTCATGTCACGTACAAGAAGAACACGTTCTTGTTCACGGGAGACGCGGAACACGTTTCTGAGAAGGACATGATGGCGAAGAAACAGACGCTCCGTGCAGATGTCTTAAAGGTGGGGCATCACGGTGCCAAGACATCGACGAGCAGCACGTTCCTGAACACGGTCAAACCGAAGCATGCCATCATCAGTGTGGGGAAGAACAGCTACGGGCACCCGACGTCCGAAGTAGTGACGAACTTGAAACGCCAGAAGGTGAACACACTTCGCACAGACAAGAACGGCACAATCATCATCACGGGGAACGGTTCTAGTTACGCCGTGAAGAAGTCAAAATGAAGCGACGCAGAGGGATTATCGACCGGTTTGAAGGAGATCTGGCTGTCGTCGAATTTGGAGAAGTGATGGAGGATATCCCAAAGTCACGGCTCCCTGACGTGGTTCAACCTGGGGACGTGCTGTGGTTTTACGAAAATGGACGAGTTGAAGTAGACGTAGAGGAAAGGCAACGATTATCGAAAGAAATTGATGAGTTGATGGATGAGCTTTGGGAAGATTAAAAACGAGTATCAATTATTTGTGATTATATTTTTTAAAACTTACAAATCAGTATTTAATAAAGACAAATCGGCAAAAAAATTTATCTAAATATAAAGCTCGATTGACATTGAATAAAAACTGATATAAAGTCAACAGCATAATATTCACTAGGAGGATTGTTAAGAATGATGCACGCCGGGAGATTACGCCACCACACTTTGAACAATGGCTAATTGAATATGTTCAAAGGCTCTGTTTTCATAAAACAGAGTAAATGGGAGTAGTCTGCACATTTTTATCAATCTTTGACGAAGAAACCACACACTTACAAACATAGCAGATTTACAACTCTTTTTGCCGTGTCCTTTTATTTTTGATAATGGACGCTTCTTAGTTGTAGCTCATTTACTCCTGATCACAGACACCGTTTTGTCTGTGATTTTTTTATGACTTCATTTAGTTAAGTCTAATTAGAAAAGATTGAAATGAAAAAGTATTAAAAATGCATACATTTCACTTGCTTATCGCACAACATAAAAATTGGAGGAACAAATCATGAACGAATTTAAACGGCTTGCAAAAAATAAAGGATTAGATGTGTTAGAGAATAGCATTATGGTAAATGAATCGGGTGTTGATTTTCAGGTTGCTTATGCAAAAGATACGCTTGGTAGCAAGTGGATACTAAGAATTCCTCGAAGATTAGATTCGATGAGGAGCGCCTTGAAAGAAAAGATGGCACTAGAAATTATGGAAGAACATGTGAGTTTTCAAGTTCCAAATTGGTCGATTTTTGATGATGAACTAATTGCGTATAAGCAATTAGATGGTGTTCCGGTTGCAACAATTGATGTAGAGCAACAAGATTACATCTGGAGTTTTGACAAAGAGAATACACCACAATCTTACTATCAGTCATTAGGTAAAGTGTTGGCAGAACTACACACATTACCACATCGACACTTCAAAGAAATCGGTATCAAAACTCTATATGCTAGAGATTTAAAGAGTTCAATGAAGATACGGATGGAGAAGGTGAGACAGAAGTATCATGTGAATTCAGAGCTATGGGAGCGTTGGCAAGAATGGTTGGCGAATGATTCGCTATGGCCATCGCATGTAGGTGTAAGCCACGGGGATTTACACCCTGGCCACATACTAATAAATAAGAATTTTGAGGTCTCTGGTTTGATAGATTGGACAGAAATTAGTATTGCGGACACATCTGTGGATTTTCTATCACATCTATTACTGTTTGGTAAGGATGGTTTGACAAAGTTACTCGATGCTTACGACAATGCAGGCGGAAGAACATGGTCAAGAATGGATGAGCATATAATTGAGTTGTTAACAACCAGCGCAATAACTGTAGCTGAATTCGCAGAGATATCTGACCTACAAGATATGCGTGAAACAGCTGCTCATATGCTTGCACAAAATGTATGAGGTAAAAATGGCAGCCTCTGAAATTGAAAAGGGTATGAATTTTTAAATCATCATACCCACGAATGTCACCAGAGTCTTTCGAGGTTAAACAATGAAATTCTTGAAAGGGACTTTTGTTCTTCATCTAACAACACGTCATGCCAGTGATTTTCAAGCGATTTCAGGACCGGTCTCTCCAAACAATTGGTTTTTTCAAGATGGTGTAAAGGATGCACGGTTCTTTCAGGGTCGAAGTGACCACTGATCAAAGGTTGATTGGGTAGCGCGACAGTGTAGGCAACGAGTGCATCTTCATTAAAGTCATGACTATTTGCGATACCGAACTGTTGAAACCCGAATCCTTTACCATGAATATACATGAGCGGCTCATCGACGCGATCCATCTTCAGGTTCGTCTCGATGACCGCTTCTGCATTTAGATAGGATTCCACTTCTTCGGGAAACACACTTTGTACGGCGTGAACCCGTTCGTAGAGTGTGAGGTCGGAGTCTTTCCATCCCATACGCCAACCTAGTTGCTCGATATATTCAAGTGGAGTCTGTTCCTTTTCTTGCTCCAACGCGCGTACCTTTTCTAAGTGTGACTCGATATGATCAAGGAAGGTCGCGGATGTCTGATGGACTTCTTGCAACAGCTGTTCCTTGTCGAGGAGTTCTTTGTCTTTCGTCCAACCGGCCAAATAAGAGAGCGAGAAGTCGTCCGTCGGGAACCCGAGCTGATGTGAGACGACGTAGGCGACCATCTCGGCCTGGAACTCCTTCTCGGGTGCCGTAAGCGGTTGATCGCGTTCAAAATTCCGTTCCTGATTGTGTAGCTCCGCGTGAGCGAGCTCGTGGATCAGGACGCTGATGTCCTCGATGGATGTGTTCCGTGGATTCAAGGCGATCGCATGTAGCTCCGGATAGTAACAACCCTTCGCCGTCCCAATCTCGTCGAGCGGTTCCTCCAATAGCGTCACATTCCGGACATCCGCGAGCGTCGTCAAGGCGTCACGGATGTCTTGTTCGTTTTCCATCCCGCCGTCCCGGTGATACCGTTTGAAGATGTCCGAGACCTCAATCCCTTTGTCGCGCGCGTCGGTCTGCGTGTACTCGAACACGTGACCGATCTTGAAGTACATCATCTTACGTGACGGGATGCGTCCTTGTTTCACGCCTTCCTTGATCGGCTTCGGTGCCTTGCTGAGCGGTACCCATTCATCTTTGTGCAAGGCATACGTCACTGGACTTGGGACGAATACCTTGATGCCACGCTCACCTTTTTGGACCTGTGCGCCTTGTTTCTCCCAAAACCGATAAGAGCCGACGGCGACCGCGCCGGGGAACTGGGACTCGATTAAGACCGCGTTCCGGATCGAGTATTGATGAAACTTGCCGAGGAAACGTAGATGTTCCCGAATCTTTTCCGGACTCTCAAAGTAGCCGTCAATCTGTTTTCCCATTTGTTCCGTCAAGGCCTCGAGCTCGGCCTTCCGTTCTTCGTTCGTCTTCATCTTGGCCATCGTGTCAGACTCCTTCCTTCAACAAGTCGGTGACAGATTCATCACTATCCGCAAAATCGTTCAGTTCACGCTCGAGGTGTGGCGACGTTTCCGGGATGTCGAGTAACAGCCGTGTCCGCTCGAAATTGACGGGAAGCAAGACAATCTCGTCTTGCGCGATGGCGGTTAAAAGTTGGTGCTCGGAAACGGACACTGGGATGTCGTACCGTTTTCCATAAATAAGGACCGAGACAGTTTTCTGTTGAAGCGTCAACAGTTGTCCCATCGTAAAGGGACGGTCAAGTGGTCGCATAAGGTTCACCCTCTCTCAAAAGTTAGTGTGTCCTTCTTCTGTTTTTGGTACTCAATGCGTTCCTGGACGACACGTTCCGCCGTTGCGAGGAACGTCGGCTTGAACTGATCCGTCGTCATGATGTCCTCGATGCCCTCGGTCTGCATGAGCGCCTGCAGGAGCTCTGTCAGGATTTGCCCATGACGGTCAGAGCGGTTCGCGGCGAGCCGGATGCGCTCGAGTTCCATCGATATCTGCTTGTTCACAAACTCTTCGATATGACCGGAGACCTGCGTGCTGATTGAGCGGGTGAGGAACTGCATGTCCCACTTCTCGTCAGACAGTTGCTTATGTTCCTCTACTAGATGGTCGATGACCTGGCCGAGATGGCCGAAGCGTTTGTCGTCGACGAACTCCTCTAAATACGTGACCGTCTCCGGCTTCAAACGGAGACGGATCTGTCTCAACTCTTCCATCGTCCTCCCTCACTTTCCATATTCGATGTCCCGCTCCAGCTGTTCGAAAGCACGTTGATTCTTCAAATGTTCGAATTCATCGTTCATGTGCCGCTCGATCCGGTACAGCGATTCGTTGAATAGCTTTTGTTGTTTGAATGCGCGTCGGACCGGATGTTTTGGGGCTCCTTTTTTCTCCAATATCACCTGTTCTTTTGACAAGTTGCGCATCTCTGAGAGGATGGCATTCCCCATCCGGGTGTAGAGGTCCTGTCGTTTCGTCGTCCTATAACGTTCAGCCTTCTCCGTGTCGCCGTAGCTACGACGATGGAACGACACCTCCTGCTCGAGCCGCTCGTTGAAGACTTGGAACTCTGATTTGAAGTGGATGTCGATATAGTGATCGGTCAGACGGTCGAGTGATTCCCGGAGCGGCTGCATGCCGTTCATGTTATAGCGCCATTGACGTTTGTCTTCCGGCAAACGTTCATAGATGTCCTTAAATTGACGGACGAGTTCGGGATGCAGGACACGGTTCGGGAGCGTTGGAATCTTTCGGTTCCGTTTATGGGCGACCAGTTCGTCTCTTATGAACGCATTCAGTTTCTCCTGTTCTTTCGTCCGGTCGGCGAGGGAATGGATGACCTTCGACTTCATCAGCTCGATCGATTTCGGTTTGCGTTTGCCGCGCTCGCGCATGTGGCTCGTCTCGACGATGGCGACATGAATGTGGATATTGTCGGTGTTGTAATGTACGGCACCGGTCCAGTAGGCATGGACCATCTTCTCTTTTTGGAGCATCGAATCGACCGCGTTCCGTGTCGCCTGAATCAACCGCTTCTCGTCGACGAGACCGTCGTGAAGCACACCGGTCTCGCGTAGCCAGGCGTTGTCGAACGAGATGATGTCCTGCCAGAGGATGCTCCCGTTCTCTTGCGCATGCTTGAAGATGTCACGGACGGTGAGGCGCTTTTCATCGTTCAACCGGTCGTCCTCGCGTGTGAACAGACCGCTCGACTTCGTCTCGTCTTCCATATAGTCGTGATACGTCTCGAACTGATCGCGGCTGTCTTTCGCATCCGGTCGATTGATGTAATCGAGGTATGTCGTGTAGCGACGTGACTTCTTTTTTGTGCTCGGCACCTTGAACTTCGATTTGATGACGACACCCGGCGTCTCACGCATCCTGCATCACCTCGTTCAACAACCGAGTCACCCTGGCGAGCTCGTCCGCACTCCGTTTCAGGTGGAGCGTGTTCGCCTCGAGTTGTCGTTCCAGCCGTTCGACCTGCGTCGACTGGATGCCGTTCGCGCACCAAGAGGCGAGCAGTTCTTTCAAATATTGTTGCCTGGAGCGATTGTGTTCCTTCGCCCATTCATCGATCTGTTTCACGATGACGGGGTCTATGTCGCGGAGTAACAGGTCCATCTGCCTGACCACCTTTCTAGAGGCTGTATATTGCCAATGTCCTAAAAGTTCGTTCAAAGAGCATAAGGGGAAACTGCTATCACTTGTCGTGATAGCCCAGGCAGAGCCTGGGGTTTCCGTGATATCACCAAAAGTCCGAAAATGGCACGAAATGTGCCAGTGAAACCAGCGATTTGGCACGAATTGTGCCACTTAAATCGACAGTTCCCTGAGGCGGACGCGCAATTTGTCGTGCTTTTCTTCGAGCGCTGTGACCGACTGTTCGAGTTTCTCGAGTTCCAGTGTGAGCTCGTCGCGCTTCCGGCCGAGGTCGAAGATTTCGTTCTCCTGTTCGACCTGTTCGTCGAGCGAGAGATAGGGAAGTTCGCCTTCGAGCTCCTCTTTGTCACGGTCGAGCCGCTTGATCTGTTGCCGCTGCGCCTCGACCGATTGTTGCGCTTTCTCCAACTGCCACTCGGTCTTCGCGAGCTCGTCCTCGACGAATAGTCTCGTGAAAGTTGTCTCGTCAGATGAACTGTGGCTCGTTTGTTCGATGGTCCGACGATCGGCATAGAGGGACATCAAAAGACTGTTCTCCTGTTCCTCAGGTGTGAGTGTGTCGATTGATTGTGAGTCATCTAATCCGTAAATCCGGACGGCGAGTTGGTCGAAGTCGTTCGGTACGTCTTTCAATTCGAGCACGTATTGATCGTTCCGTTCATACAGCAACGTGACTTCCTTCTCGACATCCGGACGTGCCTTATAGACGTAACGGAAGAGATGATTGTTTGTGTTACCTGGTGTCTCATCGAGTGAGAGGCGGACGCGCATCGTCCGCTTTTCCGTGTCATAACTCCAGGCATGGAGCGTCACAATTTCCCCGTTCGAGAGACGGATTGCCTCGTTGATCGGCGTCTCATTGACCGGTGCCTCCTCGGCAAAGAAGAACGACGAGGTGCCGAAAAAGAGGAAGCCGATGACAAAAAATATCCCAAGTCCGAGGTAGAAGCGGGAGACGTTCTGGGTGAGGCGTCGTCGCGTTTGTCGTCGCATCTAGATCCCTCCTTCAGGTGTCAGGTCTTCCATCGCAGTGACGACCAAACGTCCATCGATGGACTCAAACGTCAGGGCCAACAGTTCTTGAGTCGTCTCTTCATAACCCGTCTCGGTGATCAACAGGTGCTGTTCGAACCGGACGAGGCAATCTTCTCCGGAGAGAGAAGGGAACACCTCGATGTCGCGGACGGTCGTCTCGAACGTGCCGATGTCACTGCCGCCAGCGGCGAAGAGCGTGGCCGCGAGTTCCTCCGACATGACGTCCTTCGCCTGTCGTTTCTGGGTCGTGTAACTGTCTTTCGTGATGGTGAAGGCATACTCGACGAAGCGCGTCGCGCGTGTCGTCAGCTCCTCCATTCGTTCCGTCTCCGTCGAGGCGACGACTGGTTCAGTGTCCGCCGCCGACTCTTCGGAGGTTGCCGGTTCAGGGGGAGCGACACTCGCATTTTTCGTCTCGCTTGCGTCTGAAGTACTCGTGACAGCCGTCACTTGTTGATAGAAAAAGACGTTCGCCGCGATTGAAATCAGGAGCAGCACCCCGAACAGATACGCAAGGTGACGTGCGGTGAAGTTCATTCTTCCTCCTCCTTTCCATACATCCATGACTCAAAAACCGAAGACCGGGGCGGGGTCGATGTGACCAGACCATTCACTTGTCTTGATCTCGAAATGCAGATGGTTCCCGCTCGAACGGCCGGTCGTGCCGCAGTACCCGAGCGCCTGCCCAGCATCGATTTGTTGCCCCGTCTGGACGTCGAGACGACTCAGGTGCGCGTACGCCGTGATGTAGTTGTCGTGTCGGACCTGGACGAGTTTACCGTACGGTCCGCGGTTCCCACTATAGATGACGGTGCCGCTCTTGACCGCGTGGATCGTGTCGGACGGGGTGCAACTGAAGTCGATCCCGGTGTGGTTGTCCCGTTGCCCGAAGACGACACGCCATCCGAAACGCGATGTCACGTTGAGCGGGATGGCGAGCGGGGAACGTAACCCTGACAACAGTTCTTTCGTGATGACCCCGTCGGCGACGGAGACCGGCGCGAGGTATTTCAGCACCGCGTCGACGTACTCGATGTCCCCGTAACAGGCACCGTGCTGGACCGCGCTCGGACGATGACAACGATAGATGCCGGTGTGTTTCACGCGTTGGTACATCATCTGGGAGAACGAGATGGCGAGTTCTTTCGAATAGCGTCCACCGTTCTCCTGGACATAATCGATAAAGCCTCCGCCGAAGTTGTAGCTCTGTAATGTAAGCTGCACGTCACGGTTCGCCCGTTCGAAGACGGACGCGAAATGTTTGACGCCATAGACGATACTTTCTTCGGGCGAGGTGATGCACCCAATCCGTCCACACTTCGATTCGCTCGCCTGCATCGGGTCGTTCCCGTGTCCGCCGCTCTCCTGCATCATGAGCGCGAGCACAAGGTTCGTCTGTTCGGCCAGTCCATGCTTCATCAGTTCCGATTCGACGAGACCACGATATTGGAGCACCTGGTCACTCACCTGTAGACCTCCTGCGGTATTGAACGTGACGTCGGTCGGTTGTTCGTTCTGGACACCCGTGAGCGTGTCGAGGATTCCGACGAGGAGAATGACCAGGAACAAGACGAGTGCCGCGATCCCGAGCAGGATGAGCCGCCACTTGAGCGTCGCGAGCTGCCATTTCGCCGTGATGGCAAAGTGAGCGGTCCGTTTCGCGGCCGCCCACATCAGGCACCTCCACCGAACAGGGCGAGCTCTTCGGGCGCGACGTCGACGTCAAAGATGAGGTTCTGCACGCCCGAGATGCTGAGGACGACACGCCCCGTCTCGAGCGAAGGGATGATCCGCATCTCGGAATTCGAGAGTTGGCCATCAAACACCGTCTGGATGATTGGGATGCTCTCCGCGTCCTGTTCGCCGATGATCTTGTATTGCGTAAGCTGGAAGAGCGACTTGACGTTTTCCGCGTTCTCGGACTTCGATCCGGCCGGTACGAAGTCGGTGATCAGATGCGACACGAAGAAGATGCCGCCGAAGTACTTGCGCGCCTCGCGCATACAGCGTTGTAGGTACAGGATGGCCGGCTGCGCGATGTCGCGCGTGTTAATTAAGTGGTGTGCCTCGTCGATGACGATGAGGTACTTGCATGCTTCTTCCGTCCGGAGCACGCCCTGGTTGTAGGCCTTCAGTTGACTCGATCCGTTGGCGATCATCCCGTCCCACAGCATGTTCATCAAGGAGAACACCTGCGCCTGGAACACCTCGTCCCGTAGGCTCGTCAGGTTTCGGAGCGGGAATGACACGATGAGCTCCTCGTCGAACCGGTCGATGGAGGAGTGCCCGTCGAAGATGTTGCCATAGTTATGGACGAGGTTCGTGACGGCGAGCTCGATGTTCTCGAGGCGCCGCACCCGGTTCGGGCTGATTGCTTCTTTGATCGACGTGCGTGTGTCGTCCGTGTAGAGCTCACGACGGACGAGTTTCAAGAAATCGGAGAACGTCGGGTACCGGTCCGCCGGATGCGTCGTGATGGGCAGTTCACCCTGTTCGTCCCAGAGCCCGTGCCGGACGTACAGATCGCGAAGCAGGATCTCGAACTCGTTCGTCTCTTCTTGCGTCGCCGCCGGGTTGATGTAGTGATAGAACACAGCCATCTTTGAGAGGTGCTGCATGAACGAGAGTGCCTCGTTGGCGTTGCCATCATTGTTCGTCACCGTCTTATAGACATGGAGCGGGTTGATGAGCCCGGCCGACCCGTCGAGCGCAATCTCTTTCCCGCCGAGCTGCCGCACCAGGTCGGAGAACTCGCCCGTGACGTCGAGGATGCGGATCTTATTGCCCTTGATTGCCTGGTCGAGCACGGTCTTTTTGAGGAGCGTCGACTTGCCGGACCCCATCTTGCCGATCATGAGCGCGTTATAGAACTTTCGCTGTTTGTCCTTGTGGAACAGGTCGAAGATGACGCTACCGTTCGTGTCGGTCGTCCCGTAATACGTTCCGGTCGCATCCTGGAGCGACGTGAAATGGAACGGATAACCACCGGCGATGGAGAGGGACGGGATTTCTTTCCCACGGCGCCGGTTCGGAAGCTTTTGTTGTTGGTCATAGCTCGTGAAGAGGCTCTGCCACTCCCATTCCTGTTCGTTCAGGAAGATCGTCGAGCGGAAGTTCCGGGCCTCGAGCTCTTCCATCACTTCTTGTACTTTCACCTCGAGCGCGTCGAGCGTCTTCGCCTTCACATAGAGGCGCAGATGCAGATACTTCATCGTCTCGCCCTGGGTGATCTGTTCGTAGAGTTCGTTCAGTTCCTTATACGTCTCCCGGGCGTCGATGCGGTCGATGTTGTCCTTTGCGTTCTCGAAGCGCGTGTTCTGTTCGGCCATCGACTTGTTGATAGTCTGGATGATCTCCCGCTTGTCGGCCGTCCCGATGTCGAGCGTCGTCAAAACGCCTGGCATGTTTAAGATGGGTTCGAGCCAGTAGTCATAGACGAGCGACTGATATTTATAGACATGGAGACAGGACAGGTAGCCGTCCCCGAGCCGGACGAAGTTGGCGTCGAATCGGATGCCGCCTTGCGGCTGGATCTTGGCAATGACGTCGGGGTTATAGCCTTTCTCGATTTTGACGATCTCCGGGTCCTGTTGTTTGGCCATTTTGTCACGCAGGCGTTGCCACATGTGCGTCACTCCTTTCTTCAGGCGTCGAGTTGCGGTTTCGTGTTCGGGTTGTTCAGTTGATAGAGTACATGGATTTTCTGGTCGAGCGTCAGCTCGCGCATCGGGTTCGAGCGGCGGAGCAGTTTATAGAGGTGTGTCTTCCGTTCGCGTAGCGTCCGCTCGTCGTCGGCATAAAAAAAGAGGAGATAATCGCGA